>JAICSD010000078.1 GCA_025937075.1 Vicinamibacteria bacterium
ATCCAGATCGACTCGGTCAATATCCTTGCGCGCGCGCATTACCTGCCGACGTTCTCGCGCTACGGGCCGTATCCGATGTCTGCGCTCGATACCCTGGCGCACAGCCGCCGCGAGCTGTTCGAGTACTGGGGACATGCGGCGTGCTTCCTCCCGATCGAGTTGTATCCGCTGATGCGGTGGCGGATGGAGAACCAGCGCGCCGCTTGGAACGGCGTGGGTGCGAGGTCGCGACAGTTCATCGAGGCCGTTTACCGGGAGGTCGCCGAGCGCGGCCCGATCTCGGCGGGCCAGCTCTCGATCGGCGGCAAGAGCACGGGGCCATGGTGGGGCTGGTCGAAGGGCAAGCGTGCGGTCGAGCTGCTGTTTCGCCAAGGGCGCGTCGCGGTGGCGGGCCGGCGCAACTTCGAGCGGCTGTACGACATTCCGGAGCGAGTCATTCCTCGAGCCGTGCTGCAATCGCGCGCGGTCGCGGCCCCGGATGCGAAGAAGGCGCTGCTCGTGCGCGCCGCTCGCGCCATGGGCGTCGGGACCGCGAGGGACATCGCGCAATATTTCCATATCGACGCCTGGTGGGATCGGTTGTCCGTCAACGGACGCCGGCCGCAGGAGAAGACGAGTGCGCTCTTCGATGAGCTCGTCGAGGAGGGCTGCCTCGACCGCGTCCGCGTGGAAGGCTGGAAGCACTCCGCGTTCATGGTCGCGGGCGCCAGAATTCCGCGGTCCATGGACGTGCACGCGATCGTGTCGCCGTTCGACCCGGTGCTGTGGGAGCGGACGTGGACCAAGGCGGTGTTCGACTTCGAATACCAGATCGAGATCTACGTTCCTGGGCCGAAGCGAATCTACGGCTACTACGTCCTGCCGTTCCTGCTCGGCGACCGCTTCGCCGCGCGCGTCGATCTGAAAGCGGACCGGAAGACGTCCACTCTTGTTGTGCACGCCGCCTATGTCGAGCGCGGGCGCGACGCGAACGAAGTGGCGGCGGCGCTCGCGGACGAGATCCGCTCCATGATCCGCTGGTTGTCGCTCGATTCTGTGCTCGTGCACCTCAAGGGGAATCTGGCGTCGCCCCTGCAGCGCGCGCTCGCGTGATGAACCTCGTCTGGCCTGCGCGCGAGTATCTCGCCAGCTACGTCGGCGCCCTGGAGCGCGGCTGGTCTCCGGACAATCTGCGCCCCGAGGCGGCACGCGAAGAGCTGAGCCGCATCGCCGCGGATGCTGACGCGTTTCTCGCGAGCCTCATCGACCGGGACGCCAGCGGCGGTCCGATCGCATTGCCCGACGGCGCGGCCGTCTCGCGGTTGCCTGGCTACCGCCGCTGGATGTGGGACGGCGAGTTCTGCGGCAGCATCGGCTTCCGGTGGCAGCCCGGCACTGAAGCGCTTCCGCCGTACTGTCTCGGTCACATTGGCTACACCGTCGTGCCGTGGAAGCGGCGCCGCGGCTATGCGACGGCGGCGCTGCGCGAGATGCTGACGGAGGCCCGGGCCGAGGGGCTGCGCTATGTCGAGATCACGACGGACCCGGACAACGTCGCGTCGCAGCGCGTCATCGAGGCGAACGGCGGGGTGCTCTTCGAGCGTTTCATCAAGCCGCCCGCATATGGCAAGGGGATCCCCGGGCTCCGCTATCGCGTGCCGCTGTAGGTGCCCTCCTTCGGCCCCCGCGCCTCCTTGGTGATCTGGCGAATCGCACCGAGATGGTAGGCGAGGTGCGGGACGCTGGCGATCATGCCGGCGAGCTCCACGTTGCTTACCTCACGCGGTGAGCTGAGGGCCTTCAGCCAGCGCTGCGCCTCCCCGCGCAGGCCATCTCGAATCGCACTCCACTCGTGATCGCCGACGCTCGATATCTTCCAGGCCGCCTCCCACGTGGCGTCGGCGAACGGATTTCCGCCCTCCGCCGCCCATCGATTCATCAGCGACAGGCCGTAGCGCAGGTGCTGCGCATGGGCGGCGATTGTCGCGCCGCCATTGGCGGAGCGCGATGCGTCTGCTGCCGTCAGCTTGTCGAGCGACCGCAGCAAGCCCACGTCGCCGGAATTGAGGACGAACGCATCGCCCTGGGCGCTTGCCCCCTCGACGAGCTCCGAGAAGAGGCGCCCGAGTGCCGGACTGAGATCAGTGGTGTGCATGACGGCTTCCACCTGGAAAGTGCGTACCGAACCAAGGCTGGCGTAGGATACTGCCTGTCAGAAAATCCAAAGGAGTCCCGCTTTGCGAATGATACTCGTCACGCTGCTGTCGAGCCTTGTTCCCGTGGTTGTGCCCGCTGCGCAGCAGCCGCCGCCCGAAGCGAAACCCGGACAGGCGATGGGGACCAGATACGAGGACGTGCGCTGGCAGATGATCCTTCCCGAGCTCGGCGCCGATTCGCCGCAGATTTCGATTCTGCGCGTCGATCCCGCGAGCAGAGCGACACAACTGCTGATTCGCATTCCGAAGAAGATGCATGTACCGATGCACTGGCACAGTGCCAACGAAACGCACACGGTGATACGCGGCCAATGGACGTTCGAACACGAAGGGGCGCGCGAGGAGCTCGGTCCCGGCGGATTCAATTACATCCCCGCGAAGATGCAGCATCAGGCCTGGGCGTCGGACGAGGCGCTGGTGTTCATCACGGTCGATGGCGCCTGGGACGTCAATTGGGTCAGCGGTCCACCGACGAAGGCCGATCTGGGGAAGACGCCGGGCACGCGCTGAGGGCGTTCATCGTCAGCCCTTCGTCTATCGCCGCTTGGAGCTGTGCTGCCGAATCCAGTCGGCAAGCGCTTCCTCTCCCAGTGCGCCGTCGGCGATGGCCATGATCTCCTCGACGACCGCTGCCGTCGGCTGCGTCCTCTGCGGGCGCAGCCTCACAGGATCAGCTTCGATAGGCGTTTTCAGGTGACGACCGATAAGTGGGGACCGTACCAGCTCGTGTTGCCACCCGGTGACTTCGAGATCTGGGTCGAGCGTGCCGGTCGGCCCGTGGCGGCGCAGCAGAGGGTCCACATTGATGACGGCCTCGAGCGGCACCTCGCGCTCACGGTCGAGTACGACAAGTGAGTTGATGATCCTATGGCCACCGTTCAAGTCCGTTACATCGTGCGCGACGTCGACGCCGCGATCGCTTTCTACACCCAACACCTGGGATTCACCCTCAACATGCATCCGGCGCCGCCCTTTGCCATGCTGTCGCGCGGCGATCTGCGGCTGGTGCTGAGCGCGCCAAACCCGATGGGCGGCGGCGGCCAACCAATGCCCGACGGGACGCCGCAGGAACCCGGCGGCTGGAACCGATTCGCGATCCAGATCGACGATCTCGATGCGGCCGTCCAGCGGTTGCGCGCGGCCGGAGCGCGATTCCGCAACGACATCGTCACCGGCACGGGCGGGCGTCAGATCATCGTCGAGGATCCATCGGGAAATCCCGTCGAGCTCTTCGAGCCCGCGATTTCCGAAGCGCGCCTGCAGCAGCGGCCTCACGAGAAGTGATCGGCCTGGCTCGTCGAACATCTGCCGCCGATGCGTGACATGAAGGAAACATGATCAACATGGATCGACGAACATTTCTCACCAGCGTCGCGGCAGGCATTGCCGCGGGTGCTGCACCGGCAGCGGAACGCGTGAGTGGGCCGGGCCGGCCGCAGATGCCAGGACCTGAATCAGGCCTCGCGGATCCGGCGTTCCGGCCGCTGCCGCTTGCAGCGATCCGTCCGGCCGGGTGGCTGGCGCGTCAGCTCCGGATCCAGGCGGACGGGTTGAGCGGCCACTTGGATCAGTTCTGGCCCGACGTGCGCGACAGCCAATGGTTCGGAGGAACCGCCGAAGGATGGGAGCGCGCGCCGTACTGGCTCGACGGCGTGATCCCCCTCGCGTGGCTGCTGGATGACGAGGTACTCGAGCAGCGCGTCACTGCGCACGTGGACTACATCGTGAGCCACCAGCGCGCCGACGGCTGGTATGGGCCCTATCCGACGGACGCGAGTGTCAAGCGGTACGACATGTGGGCGATTCTGCTCGCGAACAAGGCGCTCGCGCAGTACCACGCCGCGACAGGTGATGCGCGCGTGCTGGACGCCGTCGTCAAGAGCCTGCGTGCGGTCTTCGAAGGACTGGACAGGACGCCATTATTCGACTGGGGGCGGTATCGCTGGTACGAAGGGCTCGTGCCGGCGTTCCATGCGTACGAGCACACGAGGGAGCCCTGGCTGCTCGACCTCGCACGGAAGCTTCGCGCCCAGGGGGTCGATCTCGCAGCGTTGTATGAATCCGACGACATCAAGGTGCCGACGCCTCGTCGCGGGCTCTGGAAATGGACCAAGCACGGCGTGAACGCCGGGATGGCGCCGAAGGCGTCCGCGCTCATGTGGCGTCTGGATCGGCGACCGCAAGATCGCGCGCTCGGCGCGCGCATCATCGAGGTCCTCGATCGCTATCACGGACAGGTAACAGGCATGTTCGCGGCGGACGAGACGCTCTCCGGGAAGAACCCGCTCCAGGGAACCGAGCTCTGCGCCGTGGTCGAATTCATGTATTCGCTCGAGCACCTGTTTTCCACGTTCGGCGATCCTGCATTCGCCGATCGGCTCGAGCGAGTGGCGTTCAACGCGCTACCGGCTGCCATTGCGCCCGACATGTGGTCGCATCAGTACGATCAGCAGGTGAACCAGGTTCAATGCACGATCAACGGGGATCACAACTGGACGACGAACGGGCCCGAATCGAACCTGTTCGGTCTGGAGCCCACTTACGGGTGCTGCACGTCGAACATGCACCAGGGATGGCCGAAGTTCACCGCGCATCTCTGGATGAAGACGCCGGACGATGGGCTCGTCGCCGCGGCGTGGGCGCCGTGCCGCGTGAACACTGAAGTGCGCGGCGTTCCTGTCGCGATCTCGGTCGACACGGATTATCCATTTCGCGAAGAAATCAAGCTGACCGTCGCGCCGGTGCGCGATGTGCGGTTTCCATTGCTGCTTCGCGTCCCGGCATGGGCTGACGGTGCAAGCATCCGGATCGCCTCCGACCCGGAGTCGCGCATGGCGGCTGGCACCCTGCATCGTGTG
Organism: Vicinamibacteria bacterium; assembly: GCA_025937075.1. The sequence goes on from JAICSD010000078.1 coordinate 5,054, forward strand.
GAGCGCGCCTGGGCCGGTGCAACCGACATCGTCCTGCGATTCCCCATGCGTCCCGTGGTATCGGTGCGTTACAACGACGCTCTCGCCGTCGAGCGCGGCCCGCTCGTGTATTCGCTGCAGATCGGCGAGCAGTGGACGCGCGTGAACGCGGACAAACCGCACCGCGAGCTGCCGCATGGCGACTTCGAGGTGCGGCCGGCGACGCCGTGGAACTACGGTCTCATCGTCGACGAACACCACCCGGAGCAGACTCTGCACTTCGAGGAGCGTCCAGTGGGCGAGCACCCGTTCTCTCCGGACGGGAGCGGGATGATTGCGCGCGCGCTGGGCCGACGGATCCCGGATTGGAAGATCGAGCACGGCTGGGCCGGCGAGTTCTCGCCACCGGACACGAGGACGGCCGATCCGCAGAAGCCGGTCTCCGGCGAGCCGGTCGAGTCCATTACGCTCGTCCCGTATGGATGTACGAACATCCGGATCACGGAACTTCCGATGTTGAGCAAGCCGGCCAGCGCGTGAGTGCGATCGATCAACGTCGCGGCACTTCTACGAGGCTCAATCCCCAGTCTTCGGCATCCGGAAACGCCGGAAGTGCGATCTCGCCGATGTTGTTGGCCTTGATCGTGCCGCTGCCGACATCGACCCAGTCGCCTGTCCGCGGATTGAACCAGCGCGCGCGATAGACGGCTTCGGGCACGGCGCCGCGGATCCGCGACTGCGGGCAACCTTTCTCGAAGTACGCGAGGAAGAACCGCTGGTCCGCCGTGCGTGCCGCATACGCCCAGCCCTCATAGGCCTTCGTGTTCGCCGTGCGCGAAGGGACAACGTAGTCGTCGGGCGCGAGGTCCTGATAGCGGGCGCCTTCCGACATGACGAAGCGCGGCAAGTAGGACATGTCGGCGCCCGACATCCATTGGAAGGCGTCCCACATGTGTGTCGGCGCGGCCTGCTCGATGTCGGCGCCCCAGATCCCTTCGGCACCGTACACATGGCCGGCGAGCCCTCCTGAGAGCACGCTGCCGTACATCGATGATCGGACGAACTGCGCGTCGCGGTCCGAGCCTCCTGGAGCGCCGTACTTGTAGCCCCCGTTCAGGCCGCGCGCATCCACGTAGCCGGAGTAATAGGGCTCGCCGTTGAGTGCGGGATGCGTGCGATCGTCGCGAAAGATTTCGGTGAGATACCAGTAATACTCGTGCTCGCGCTTGTTGCCGGTCGTGTGGAGCGTCACCCACGAGTCCGGGCCCCAGTTGGTGAGCGTCGACGGGTTCGCGTTTGCAGACGTGAGCGTCCCGAACGGCGGCGGTCCGTACGTGTCGTTCATCGTCTGGATCGCGGCGTTGAACTGCGGGACCGTGATGCTCTCGGCGATGATGTCGAGGTGCACCGGGCTGAACACGATGTTGTTCGCGCCGTAGCGCGCACGGATGTACTCCATATAGCGCGCGGGCGATTGCGGCCATGCGTGATATTTCATCCACAGTTCACTTGCGTCGCGCCGGAACGATTCGATGAACACGATGAACCCGTGCGCGTTCAGGTAATCGACTTTCCGATCGAGGTATCGGAAGTAGTCCGGGTTGATGCGATCCATGTCGGGAAAAACGCTCTCGTATCCCGGCGCCTTGCCTGGAAAGAGGAACGGCCGACCTCCCTCGTTCCTCATGTTCTTTGCTGTGCCGGTGCGTGCGTCGGGTCCGGTCCCGAACTCGAGCCAGGCGGAGCGCACGGTCAGGTGATTCGCATCGTCGACGATGTGCCATGGCTGGCCGTCGTTGTCCCAGTTGGGGAACGCGGCGATGATGCTGATCCAGTTGTAGCCTTGCGCCTTTCTGAAGCGGACGTAATCCTTGAAGCCGGCGTCGGCTCCGATCGGACGCTCCGTCTCATCGTCGTACCACTTGACGCGATTGGTGGCTGCGGCGTACCAGGTATCGCCAATCGCGAAGAACGGCGTGCCGTCGGCGAACTGGAGCGCGTGGTTGTTCGGGGTGGCGCGGAGGAAGCCGCGGCGCAGCGGATTCTCGGCTTTCTCGCGCTCGGTCCAGTCGATGGCGGTGAAGCTGCCATGCTTGCCCGCGAGGCCCGGCTCGGCCGGCAGTGCGCCGCTCGTCCATCGCCATTCACCCGGCGCGGTCGCGACGAGACGCACGCGGAACGTGTCGCTCCCGTCCCAGAAGCCGTAGATTCGCCGGTGGAACTCAGGCCCATCGAGGTCCACCCAGATCGTGACGTCCGTGTACGGGTTGGCGAACGTCGTCGATGAATGAAACGTCAGCTCCTGTTTTTCCCAGACGTGGGCTGGAGCGGCGGCTGTTGCTGTTGCCGGCAGACACACAGCCGACATGGCGTATATGGCAGCGCGCAGCGACTCGATCAACGGCATCTGGCCCTCCGTCCCAGTTGGAGAGATATATTAAGCAGATCCATCATTCGTACTGCCCCGCGTCGAGGAGTGTTCATCATGCGCATTCGTCAGTTGGCGATCGGAATTGCGTTGTCGTGCATGGCCGTGGGACCGGCGGCCACGGGAGCCGCGCAGCAGCCGCAGCCAGGGACACCGGGCGGCCGTCCCGGCGCGCCCGGCCCGCCCGGAACCACGCGCGCTCCGGAGAACGAGCCGCCGCCGCAGGGCGTCGAGCCGGCCGAGAACGTCTCGACCACGCAGCACACGATCACCATTGACGGCAAGACGATCCCGTACACGTCGCACGCGGGCACGATGATCATGCGGGACGAGGCAGGCAAGCCGAAGGCGACGGTCTTCTACATTGCGTACACGGCCGACAAGACGGATCCCGCGACGAGGCCAGTCACGTTCTTCTTCAACGGCGGGCCGGGGTCCGCATCCATCTGGCTCGACATGGGCATCATGAGCCCGAAGCACCCGAACATGGGCCCCGGCGGCTCCGCGCCAGCACCGCCCTACGATCTCGTGGACAATCCGTACTCACCGCTCGACGCGACCGATCTCGTGCAGGTCGACGCGATGATGACGGGATACTCGCGGCCGGGCATCGGCGTGAAGCTTTCGGACTATACGGGCGCCACGAACGACATCAAGATGTTCGCGCAGTTCATCCGGAACTATCTCGACGAATACGACCGCTGGGCCTCGCCGAAGTACTTGTACGGCGAGAGCTACGGCACGTTCCGATCGGCCGGCCTCGCCTCGGAGCTGCAGACGACCGAGGGCATCGAGCTGAACGGGATCATGCTGCTGGGAACGGTGCTCGATTTCCAGTACATCACGCAGTCGCCCACGAACGACATCGGCTACGCGACGTTTCTGCCGACGTACACCGCGACGGCCTGGTACCACAAGAAGCTGCCGGCGCCGCTCCAGGGGCAGACGCTGGAGCAGGTCGTGCAGCAATCGCGCGGATACGCCTTCGGCGACTATCTCGGCGCGCTCGCCAAGGGGAACACGTTGACCGCGGCCGAGCGCAACAGCGTCGCGCAGAAACTGGCGGAGCTCACAGGACTGCCGCAAGCGTTCATCGTCAGCACCAACCTGCGGATCGACGCGGGTACGTTCCGGACGGAGTTACTGCGCGGCCAACGACTGATGCTCGGCCGCTACGACAGCCGCCTGACGGGCATCAACGGGAACGCGGCCAGCCAGCGGCAGGACTACGATCCGTCCAACGTGGCCCCGTCCAGCGCGTTCATGGCGGCATTCATGCGCTATCTGCACGACGATCTGAAGTACACGACCAACCTTCAGTACTACATGGGCGGCCACGCGGGCCGGTGGGACTACGGCGATCTCGGACGCGGGTATCCGAGCGAGGTCGAATCGCTGCGGCTCGCGATGGCGAAGGATCCGTACCTGCACGTGATGGTTGGCGCCGGCTACTACGACACGGCCACGCCGTTCGCCAATGCCGAGTACACCTTCACGCACCTCGGATTCGATCCGACGTACCGCGATCGCGTGCACTTCAAGTATTACGAGAGCGGACACATGGCGTATCTGAACCAGGCGTCTGCGAAGCAGTTGAAGGCGGACATCGCGAGCTTCATCGCATCGACGAAGCATCCGCAGACGCTCGAGTCGCCGCAGGCTGTCTCTGTTCAGCAGCCCGCTACTGCCAGCGGAACACCTTCACGGCAACGATGAAGCTCAGGGCCCCCCATGCCGCGAGCAGCGCAAGCTCCGGCAGGAGGGGGCCCACGCCCGCGCCCTCGAGCATGACGCCGCGCAGCGCGTCGTTGAGCGCCGTCAACGGCAGCGCCTGAACGAACGGCTGCATCGAAGCCGGGAAGCGTTCGGTCGAGAAGAAGATCCCCGAGAAGATCCACATCGGCACCATGACGAGATTCATGATGCCGGACACGCCTTCGATCGTCGTCGGCCGTGCCGCGGCGAGCAGCCCGAGGCCGCTGAACGAGAGCGCGCCGATCAGCGCGATGACCGTCAGCAGGAGCAGCGATCCTCGCACGGGAACGTCGAGCGCGAAGTGGGCGAACAAGAGGAGCGCGCCCGCCTCGGGCACGAGGAAGAGCAGTCGTGACGCGAGCTGCGCGCCGAGCACGTGGCTTCGCCGCACCGGCGCGGCAACCAGCCGCTTGAGGAGGTGGCCGCTGCGCGCGACCACGAGCGAGAAGCCGATGCCCCACATGCCGGTTCCCATCAGGTTCATGCCGAGCAGTCCGGGCACCAGGAAGTCGATGTAGCGTGCGCCCGGCTCGCGGATCGCATTCACGGGCGCGGTGAAGGCATCCGCCCGTCCTGCCGCGCGCTGCAGTGCCGCATCGACCGCGAGCCGCGCCGTGCGTCCTTCGGGCTGTGAGGGATCGTAGGTGTACGTCGGCGGGTCGTCGCTCGAAACCAGCAGCACGATGCGCCCGCGCACGAGGGCCGCACGCGCGTCGCGCTCCGGAAGAACGCTCGCTCGAAGCTCCGGCGCGGTCGACAGCGCCGCGAGGCGCGCATCCGCCTGCGGCCCTGCGGAAATCCCGACGGGCAGTGCATCGGGCGGACGGTTCCTGAACGCCAGCGCGAGTATCGCTGCGAGCACAATCGGGAACACGAACACCCAGAACACGGCTTCGGGCTCGCGAACGAGCTCGCGGATGCGCGCCAGCGTCAGTTCCACGAACGGACCGCGGATCTTGTATGCACGTCTATCCGTCACGCAGCCTCCGTCCCGTCAACGCCATGAACACGTCCTCGAGCGTCGCATGATGCGTCGCGAGCTGCGTGGGCTCCAGCCCGCGCGCGGCGAGCGCGGACAAGAGCGCGGGCACCGTGCGGTGCACTTCCCTGACGGTCAGCCGCCAGCTGCCGCCATCCCGCGTGACGCCCTCGACACTCGGGAGTCCGCGCAGCAGATCGTCAGGGAGATCCGCGGACTCGCCAACTCCGAATTCGACGACGTGTTCGGCGCCGAGCGACGTGATCAGCTCGGCGGGCGTTCCGACGGCGATGATCTTGCCGGAATCGACGATGGCGACGCGATCGCAGAGGCGCGCCGCTTCTTCCATGTAGTGCGTGGTCAACAGGACGCTGCGGCCACGCGCCTTCAGACCCTCGACGATCTCCCACGTCTGACGGCGCGATTGCGGATCGAGACCGGTTGTGGGCTCGTCGAGAAACAGCAGCTCCGGGTCGCCGGCGAGCGCGCACCCCAGCGACAGCCGCTGTTTCTGTCCGCCGGACAGCGTGCGAACGTACGCGCGTGCCTTCTCGGTGAGTCCCACGAGACGGAGCACCTCCGCGACGCCGAGGCCCCGCGGGTAGAAACTGCGGAACAGCTCGACCACCTCGTCGACGCGAAGCTTCTCGGGAAACTTCGTCTCCTGGAGCTGAATCCCGAGGCGCCGCCGCAGGTTCAAGCCATCACCACGCCAACGATCGCCGAGCACTTCGACGTCACCTTCATCGGCGGCCCGCAGGCCCTCGAAGATTTCCACCGTCGTCGTCTTGCCGGCGCCATTTGGCCCGAGCATCCCGAAGCACTCGCCGCGGCGGACGTCGAGATCGAGTCCGGCCACCGCGACGGTGTCACCGTAGCGCTTCACGAGCCCCCGGCATCGTAGCGCGGACGTCGACCCCTGGGGTTCCATCACTGGTGCAGTCTACCAGCGGGTGCAGGCTATCCTTGTGAACATGATCGGTGGCGAGCGGCGCTGGCGTGTGCGGCGCTCCGCGACTTGGAGCGTGCGGGGTTGGAACACCCATTCCTCGTGCCGTTCTTCATCCACTTGGGCACGACGGCGCATCCGGCCCGCGGCGCGGCGCCCGGCGCGACACTCGTCGATCTGCGCGCGGAGCATCCCGATCCCTCGCGCGTGCGCACTATGCTGAAGATGCTGGGACTCGATTTGCCTGTTGCGCCGGGGTCCAGGCCCGCGCTCGTGGCCACCATCGACGGCCCGCTCGGTCGCGTGGAGCTGCGGTAGGATCGGAGCGATCATGACGCCAGCCCGACCCGACCGCACCGAAGCTGCTGACTACTACTTTCACTACATCGATCAGGTCGCTGACGGCGACATCGTTCGGACGCTCGCGTCACAGCGCGACGAGACCGTCGCGTACCTCGAACGCCTCCCGGAGGAGCGTGCCGGGTACCGGTACGCCGCGGACAAATGGACGCTGCGGAGTGTCGTGGGCCACCTGAACGACACCGAGCGCCTCTTCACGGCGCGCGCGTTCTGGTTCGCGCGCGGATTCGAGACGCCGCTGCCAAGCTTCGATCAGAACGTTGCGATTACGACCGGCGGGTTCGATTCACGCACGTGGCGGAGCCTGGTCGACGAGTTCGCGGCCGTGCGCGCCGGGACGATTGCGTTCTTCGCCAGCCTGCCACAGGACGCATGGGATCGCCGCGGCATCGCGAGCGGCAACCCTTTCACCGTCCGTGCGCTAGCATATCTGATTGCCGGACACGTCACGCACCACATGCGCATCGTTGGTGAGCGTTATCTGGCTGCGTCCGCGTGAGGTTCCATGTCTGTTGCGCCTGGGAAGTCGCCGCGGATTGGATCGCGAGCCAGCACGTACACACCGCGTTCGGGTGAAGTGGCATAGCTCTCGGCGACGAGCGCACGATTGCCCAATCCGGCGTCCGGCCGCGACAGCCCCGTGACGCGCGCGAGCTCGCCGGGAATCGTCATGCCGGCGCAGGCGAGAAAGCACCGCGCGATTTCGCACAGCGCGACGTCGCGCCGTGGGCGGCGCCGCAGTGCGTTGGGGAACCGTCCGACTGCGAGCGTCCAGACGTAGGTGAACTTCGGCTGGTAATACACAGCACCCGGCACGACGAGCATCGCCGCCTGCAGCTCGTCGAGGGCGCGTGTGAACGCGCTGCGATCCTTGATGCCCGCGTCGTTGCGCAAATCCGCGGTTGCCATCTCCCATTCGCGGCGCAGCACGCGAAGAATCCTCTGCGCGGGACGGCTCAGACGCCTGGCCTCGTCCGCGCGCCGCATGCCCCAGATCGCATGGAAGTACGGGATCATGCGCGGCGCGATGAACATCGATTTGCCGCGCGCGAGCTTGCCGTAATACACATTGCCGCGGCGAATCAATTCATCCTTGAGGAGCCAGGTGGCCGAGGCTTCTTCGTCCTTCTGAACGTTCCTCGGCATCACGGCATCGCGGCGGCCGCAGACTGCGACATACAACGACGGGCCGGGCCGCCGGGAGTCGGTCAGGCAGAA
>JAICSD010000064.1 GCA_025937075.1 Vicinamibacteria bacterium
CGCCTTCTCGGCCAGGTTCTGCCCGTAGTCAATCGAGGTCATGAAGAACTTGACCTGGCTCCATCCGAACCGGGCCTCGTTCAGCCAGCTCGAGCTGAACGTGTGCGTGTCGTTCAACGCCAGCCCCTGCGCCTTGATGTTGCCGTCCCCGGCGCCGAACGTCGCACCCGCATCGCCGTGCGGGAGGGTTGCCGGCAGGAACCGGTGCGTCTTCTCGTAGCTGTACCGGCCGAACAGATGATTGTTCGCCTGCAGGGTATGGTCCACCTTGACGTCGAACTGGTTGTCCTGCCGTTCCAGGGTCGGGTTGATCAGGTAGTTGTTGATGATCTGCCCTGTGGAACTGCGCGTGCCGGCCGTGTTCGGGGCGGGGATCAGCTGCTGCATGACGTTGCGCGCAGCGGAGTCGAACCGGTCCTGCGGAATGATGTTGCCCGCGAACGGCTGGTGCGTGAGCGGATCGTAGATGACGCGGTTGATCTCGGAGAAGTTGCCCTGGCGCATCAGATCCGATGGAACGGTCGACAGGAACGTCTGCCCCTGCTGCACGCGGTATCCCTGGTAATTCGCGAAGAAGAACGTGCGGTCCTTGAAGACGGGGCCGCCGAGCGTGCCGCCGAACTGGTGCTGCTTGAAGTCCGGCTTCGGCCGGCCGGCTCGGTTGTTGAAGAAATTGTTCGCATCGAAGCGATCGTTGCGCAGGAACTCGAACGCGCTGCCGTGCACGTTGTTCGTCCCCGATTTGATCTGCAGGTTCACGACGCCGCCGAGCGATCGGCCGAACTCGGCCGAGTAGGTGCTCGTCTGCATCTTGAACTCCTCGAGCGCATCGACGCTCGGGAAGATGACGACCGTCTGGAGCCACGTCTCGTTGTTGTCCACGCCGTCCAGGATGTAGCTGTTATCACGCGGGCGCAGGCCGTTCGCCGAGAACGATGCCGATGCGCGCCACGCCAGGCTGCCCGCGCCGTCGATGTTCGCGCCCGGAATGCCGCGGACGACGCCAGGGATCGTGCGCGTGAGGCTGACGAAGTTGCGGCCGTTCAGCGGCAGCGTCTTGATCTGCTCCTCGTTCACGGTCGTCCCCAGCTCGGAGGACGAGGTCTGCACCAGCGGCGATTGCGCTTGAATCGTCACCGCTTCGGAGACGGTCCCCACTTCGAGCGTCACGTCCAACCGGACGTGCTGGTCGACGCCCAGGTCGATGTTCGACATCGTGACGGTTTTGAACCCGGAGATCTCTGCAGAGAGGGTGTACTCGCCGGTCGGAAGCGACGGCGCCGAGTATTCGCCGTCCGCGTCGGTCGTCATGACGCGGGTCAGCTTGGTTCCAGTGTTGGTGAGGGTCACGGTGACTCCGGGCACGACGGCGCCCGACGTGTCCGTGACACGGCCGATGATGGTTCCCGTGACCGCCTGGGCCGAGGCGAGCGCCGGGACGATGAGAGCACAGAGGAGAAGACCGGGAACCCAACGTACACACACCGGGGTCCTGCCGCTTGTCATGATTCCTCCCAAGCACGAGGTGACACGTGCCCGCCTTGCGCGGAGCCGGAGACCGCCAGATTGGGGATTTACGTTCGCGCGCGGCGTCATATATCATATGCAGCCGACAGCGTGCAAGCGCGTATCCTGACCAGCAGCCATGCCCCTGCCTACTACCAGTGCCACCGGCCGCCACCAGACGAAGCAGGAGTTCGTGTACCAGACGCTCCGGCGCGCGCTGCTCGCCTGCGACCTGCAACCCGGCGAACGCCTGGTCATCGACGACCTCGCGCGGCGGCTCGGCGTCAGCATCATCCCCGTGCGCGAGGCGCTCCAGACATTGCAGGCCGAGGGCCTCGTGGTCAACGTGCCGCACGTCGGCGCGGCGGTCGCGCCGATCTCGCGCGAGTCGATCGTGGACGTCTTTACGGTGCTCGAAGGTCTCGAGGTCGTCGCCACGCGCATCGTCGCCGAGCAGGGCTCGCCGGCGGCGCTTCAGACGCTCGGGCGCCTGGTCGAGGCCATGGACGCGGCGTCAGGCGCCGGACGGTTCGACGACTGGGGCGATCTGAACACGCAGTTTCACCACGAGATTGGCGTCGCCACGGGACTGCCGCTGCTGCAGGAGATCACCGATCGCATGCTGGGCCGGTGGGATCGCATCCGGCGCTACTACTACAAGGGCGTGTTGAGCCACCGCGTCGCGGGCGCCCAGCGCGAGCACCACGCCATTCTCTCCGCTCTGCAGGTGCGCGATTTTCCACGCCTCGAGGCGGAGGTGCAGAATCACAACCGCGGCGCGCTGGCGGCGTATATCTCGTATCTGGACACGGAGCGCTGAACGTCGCGGTTCGGGATCCGGGGTTCGGGATCGGGACGAGGATTTGCGATCAGTCACCCGCGCCCTCACCCCTCACCCGCATCCGCTACGGCTTCGTGCTTCCCTGCCCCTTCTTGATCTTGATGTTGCGGAACCAGACCTGATTGCCGTGGTCCTGCAGCAGGATGTGTCCGTTCTGGAGCTTGCCGAAGCGCTCGATCCCCTTGAACTTGCTCTGCTCGATTGCGGCGCGCAGCGCCGGCGAGTCGAGCTGATACTGCAGCACGCGCTTGCCGTTCAGCCAGTGCTCGACGGAGTTGCCGTTCACGACGACGCGGCTGGTGTTGAATTCGCCGGCAGGCTTCATCGGGCGATCGGACGCGGCGAGAACGTCGTAGAACGCGGCCGTCTGCCGCTTCGGCCCGACCTTCGCGTCCGGATGACGCTCGTCGTCGATGAGCTGGTACTCGTGGCCGATGGCGTCCTTGCGGTCCTCGAGGACGAAATACTTGACGCCGCTGTTGCCCGCCTGCGCGATTCGCCATTCCCACTTCAGGTCGAACTGCTCGAACGTATCGTCGGAGATGATGTCCCGCGCGCCGAGCGTATCCTTGCCGTCATTGGGCGGCAGCGTCAGCATGCCGTTCTCGACCTTCCAGCGCGTGCCGGACGCGTCGGTTTTCTTGTAGCCGCGCCAGCCGTCCAGGTTGCGCCCATTGAAGAGAAGGACCCACCCGCTCCGCTGCTCTTCTGGCGTGAGCTGGTTGAGCTTCGTCGCATCCGCCGCGGGCTTCTGCGCCGTTGCCTGGCCGGACAGCCGCGCGGGCGCGAGCAACGCTGCGCCCGCCACTAACGCCAGAATCGGAAATCTCAGTTGTCGTAGCATGTGCTCTCCATCGGCGTCCGGCGATAAGGCGGGCCGGGTCTCCAGAGACCTGGCCTGCGCGTGTGACGCGGCGCCGGAGAAATGATAGAACTTCAGCGCTAAAGTTACCATGTCGCGAAAGGACACGGAACGATGCGATTCCTGCGTATTGCGCTCCTGCTGATTCCTGCCGTGGGCCTTGCGGCCGCCGCGTCCCGCGCGCCGGCGGCCGACGCGCGGATTGGCGTGACGCCGAATGAATCGGCGCGCCGCGTCGACATCACCATTGACGGCAAGCCCTTCACGTCCTACATCTGGCCAACCACGCTGAAGAAACCAGCGCTGTTTCCCCTTCGCACCGCCAAAGGCACGATCGTCACCCGCGGCTATCCACTCGAGCCGCGCAAGGGAGAGCGAGTCGATCACCCGCATCATGTCGGCCTGTGGCTCAATCATGGCGACGTGAACGGATTGGATTTCTGGAACAACTCGGATGCGATCCCCGCGGAGCGCGCGCCGAAGATGGGCACGATCGTCCATCGCCGGATCGTGGAAGCGAAGAGCGGTGCCGACAAAGGAGAGCTCGCCGTTGAAATGGATTGGGTCGGACCGGATCAGAAGCCGCTTCTGCACGAACAGACCCGCTTCGTGTTCCGCGGCAGCGGTGATTCGCGGACGATCGATCGTCTGACGACGCTCACCGCGGCGGATCAGCGCGTAGTGTTCAACGACATCAAGGAAGGATTCCTCGGCATGCGCGTCGCGCGCGCGCTCGAGCAGCCGGACGACAAGCCGGCCGTGCTCACCGATGCCTCCGGCAAGCCGATGGCCAAGCCGATCGTGGACAAGACAGGCGTCACCGGCGAGTACCTGAGCAGCGAAGGCCTGAAAGGAGACGCCGTATGGGGCACACGCGGCCGCTGGACGCTGCTCTCGGGAACCGTCGACTCGGAGCCGGTCACGATCGCGATCCTCGACAATCCGTCCAATCCCGGCTTCCCCACCTTCTGGCACGCGCGCGGGTACGGGCTGTTCGCGGCCAATCCGCTCGGGGTGAAAGACTTCACGAACGGCAAGGAGCAGCTCAACCTCGCGATCGAGCCGGGCAAGTCCGTGACGTTCAAATACCGCGTGCTGATTCTGAGCGGGCCGGCGAAGCCCGACCGGGTCGAGCAGGAATATCAGGCGTTCGCCAAGCAGGGGTCGTAAGCGGCGCGATGGCCCAGAAGGCGTCTGCACACGAGGAGATTCAGGACAAGCAGGATCGGCTGACGCGCGCGGCGCAGGAAGCCGGGCTGCAGGGGATCCTGCTCGCGACGCATCACAACATCGCCTGGCTGACGGGCGGATGTTCGAATCGCGTGGACGCGAGCCGCGAAGCGGGGAGCGCGCGGCTGCTGATTACGGCTGACAACAGGCGCTATCTGCTGGCGAACGCGATCGAGATGCCGCGGCTCCTCGACGAAGTGCTTGCCGGCCTCGGCTTCGAGCCCGTCGAATATCCATGGACGGACGATCAGCGCGCGGCGTTTGCCGTGCAGACCGCCCGCCGGCTCCTGTCCGGCGACGCGCGGATTGGGGCCGACTGGCCGCTGCCCGACACCTCGCCCATGGAACCGACGATCGCTCGCGTACGCGCTCGACTCACGGCCCAGGAAGTCGATCGCTACCGTACGCTCGGCCGGGATGTTGGACGCGTCGTTGGTGACGTCTGCCGAGCGCTCGCGCCCGGCGATGATGAGCGGACGATTGCGCGGACGGTGAACGACGCGCTGGGCAGCGTGTTCGCGCGAGGCGTCGTGACGCTCATCGGAGCGGACGAGCGCCTCCGGCGCTACAGGCATCCGGTCCCCACCGCAACGCGCTGGAAGCATGTGGTGCTGGTCGCCGTCTGTGCGGAACGCGACGGCCTTGTCGTCGGTCTCTCGCGCATTGTCGCTGCCGGCGTGACGCCGCCCGATCTCATGGCGCGCACGCGGGCGACCGCGTCCGTCTTCGGACGGCTGCTGGATGCCACGCGGCCGGGCGCATCGGGCGCAAGCGTGTATCAGGCGGCTGTCGAGGCGTATGCCGCGGCCGGATTCGCCGGCGAAGAGCTGCGCCACCATCAGGGCGGCGCGATCGGCTACCGCGCGCGCGACTGGATCGCGCATCCGGCGTCACAGGAGATCGTGCAGGAGCGTCAGGCGTTTGCGTGGAATCCGTCGATCACCGGTACGAAGATCGAGGACACCGCGCTCGTCCTCGGCGATCGCATCGAGCTCATCACCTCCACGCCCGACTGGCCCGGCATTCCCATGGACGTGCGAGGAGACGTTCTCGAAGCCGCCGACGTGTGGAGGATGGGGTGATCAATCGACGTGACTTCCTTCGTCACGCCGGAACAGGAATGGCCATGGGTGCCGCGGCCGGCAGATCGGCAGCCGCGAGTGCCACCCAGGAGAGCAGTCCGAGCGGCGCAGGACCATCTGGATCCGTCGCATTCAAGGTCGGCACACAGCACGACTCGTCCGACGCCGTCCTCCGGGTGCTCGCCGCGCTCGGCGTGAACAACATCTGCAGCACGCTCCCTTCAGCGACGCTCGATGATCGCTGGTCCGGCGATGACCTCACTCGCCTTCGCGAGCGCGTGGAGTCGTTCGGCATCGCGCTCGACATGGTGCCGCTGCCGCTCAGCTCGAACGAGATCTCCAGGGGAGAGAATCCGAACATCCTGCTGGGCCGAAACCCCGAGCGCGATCGCGAGATCGATGGTATCTGCACGATGATCCGCAACGCGGCTCGCGCCGGCATTCCCGCGCTGAAGTACAACATGACGCTGCTGGGCGTCGTTCGCAGCGGCACCGAGCCGGGCCGCGGCGGCGCCCGATACAGCACGTTCGTGTACGAAAACGCTCGCCAGGAACCGGCGTTGACGAGCGCGGGGCCGGTGCCCGCGGATGTGTATTGGGATCGGATCACCTACTTCCTCGATCGGGTCGTCCCCGTCGCGGAAGAGTACAAGGTGAGGCTCGCCTGCCATCCCCAGGATCCCGCGATGCCGCCAGGGAAAGGATTTCGAGGCGTCGAGACGGTTCTTGGCACCGTCGACGGACTGAAGCGCTTCATCAGCATCCATGAGAGCCCGTACCACGGGCTCAATTTCTGTCAGGGCACCGTATCCGAGATGCTGCGGCGCCCCGGCGGGGAAATCTTCGACGTCATCCGCTACTTCGGGTCGCGGAAGAAGATCTTCAACGTGCATTTCCGAAACATCCACGGAGGGTTTCTGAATTTCAGGGAAACCTTCATCGATGATGGCGACGTCGACATGCTGAAGGCGCTGCGCGTCTACAAGGAAGTTGGATACGACGGGATGCTGATGCCGGACCATGTCCCTTCCATCGAGGGAGATGCCGGACACGCGCAGGCGTTCGCGTTCACGTTCGGCTACATCAAGGCACTCATCGCGGCTGTTTCTTGAGCATGCCCGGCGAGTTCCATTTGATCACGTGGTACGTCGCCGGCGCCGGGCCGACGTTCTTCAGGCCGTGCAGCTGATTCGAAGCCTGAAAGATCACCGATCCGGGGCCAGCCCGGTGCGTCTGCCCATTGAGAAACGCTTCGACGGTTCCTTCTTTGACGATGACCAGCTCCTCGTCAGGATGCCTGTGCGGCGCGTGCGGGCTCTCGCCAGGATTCAGCGTCGTGACGTGGCATTCCAGCTCGTCGAGCGTCGCGGTGGGACGCTGGAAGAACTTGCGCGTGAAGCCCGTCTTCGTCGGCTGCGCGGCGATCGACGCCCATTCGAATACGGTCGATCCCATGATGTCGGGATCGGGCCCGCCGAAGGCGCGTAGCCTGATCGTGGATCCCAGCGCGGCGAGCGCCGCCAGTGCCTGTCTGCGGCTGATCATGTGAACACTCCTTCGTCGTGGATCACGGCCGACGGCCATGATTTGCGATATTCTCTCGCTCGATAGAGCGGTTTTCCAGAAGGATTCGCGTCCTCATGCCGAGCGCTCCCGTTACGCCTGCCGATCTGCACGCCGTCTTCGCTGTTCCGCCGCTGCCCCGGAAGGCGGATGGGCGGCGCTCGCTCGACTTCGATGCGGCGGAGCGCATCGCGGCGCACATCCAGGACGGCGGCATCACCCGGTACCTGTACGGCGGCAATGCGTTTCTCTACCACATCTCGCTCGCCGAATACGATCCGTTCCTCGACTGGCTCGCGTCCTTCCAGCAGCCCCGATGGGCGATTCCTTCGCTCGGTCCATCATTCGGCCGCGCGATCGATCAGGCATGCATCCTCCGGCGCCACCAGTTCCGCTGCGCGATGCTGCTGCCGTGCGGCGACCCGCGCGACGCCGCCGGCATGGAAGCGGGCGCGCGAGAGATCGTGCAGACGTCCGGCGTCCCGCTCATCCTCTATCTCAAGAGCGAAAGCGCCTTCGGCTCGGATCCCGAACGAGGGCTCGATGTCGTCGGCCGCCTCATCGACGAGGGAATCGCCGTCGCGATCAAGTATGCGGTCGTCCGCGAGGATGCGTCGCGCGATCCATATCTCGCCAGTCTGCTCCGGCGTGTCGACAAGGACCGCATCATGTCAGGCATGGGCGAGCGGCCAGCGATCGTGCACCTGCGCGACACGGGACTGTCGGGATTGACCACGGGATCCGGCTGCATCGCGCCGCAGTTGTGTCAGGCGCTGTTCGACGCATGCTGCGGCAAGGACTGGAACCGCGCGGACGTGCTGAGGGCGGCGTTCATGCCGCTCGAGGATCTGCGTGACGCGTGGGGACCGGCGCGCGTGCTGCATCATGCGACCGAGCTGTCCGGGATAGCGCCGACCGGACCGATTCCGCCGTACATCTCGACGCTCGAACCGCCGCAGCTCGAGCTCCTCGCGCCGGTTGCGCGAAGCTTGCGGGAGCGCACCCGTTGAAGCCGCGCCGCACCCCGGACGATCTGCGCAGCCATCGATGGTTCGGCCGCGACGACATGCGATCGTTCGGACATCGATCGCGTGCGAAGCAGGCCGGCTTCACCGCGGAGGACATCTCGGGCAAGCCGGTCATTGCGATTCTGAACACCTGGAGCGACGCCAACCCGTGCCACACGCACTTCCGGCTGCGCGCGGAGGACGTCAAGCGCGGCGTGTGGCAGGCGGGCGGCTTCCCGATGGAGATTCCGCTGCTCACGCTCGGCGAAACCTTCATGAAGCCGAGCACGATGCTCTACCGCAATCTGCTCGCGATGGACGCCGAAGAAGCGATTCGGGCGTACCCGGTGGACGGCGTCGTGCTGCTCGGCGGCTGCGACAAGACCGTGCCGGCGCTGTTGATGGGCGCGGCGAGCGCGAATCTCCCGGCCATCTTCGTCCCCGCCGGACCGATGCTGCGCGGCAACTGGCGGGGCCAGGTGCTCGGCTCCGGCAGCGATCTCTGGAAGTACTGGACCGAGCGGCGCGCGGGCAACCTGGACGAGTGCAGCTGGCGCGAGATGGAGGACGGGATCGCGCGCTCGTTCGGCACGTGCATGACGATGGGGACGGCGTCGACGATGGCGGCTGCGGCTGAGGCGCTGGGGATGACGTTGCCCGGCGCGTCCTCGATTCCCGCGGCGGACTCCGCGCACCCGAGTATGGCCTCTGCCGCAGGGCGCCGGGCGGTCGAGATGGTCTGGGAAGATCTTCGCCCGCGCGAGATCCTCACGGACGCGGCGTTCGAAAACGCCGTGACCGCCACGATGGCGCTCGGTGGTTCGACGAACGCGATCATCCATCTCGTGGCGATGGCGGGCCGCGCAGGCGCCCGGCTGGATCTCGATCGCTTCGACGCGCTGTCGCGCCGCACACCATTCATTGCCAACATTCGTCCGTCCGGCGCGTTCCTGATGGAGGATTTCTTCTACGCGGGCGGATTGCCGGCCGCGCTCGATCGCCTGCGCGACTTGCTGCACCCCGAGTGCGTCACCGTGAACGGCCGCGCGATCGGTGACAACATCAGGGGCGCGGCGGTGTGCAATGACGAGGTGATCGCGCCGCGCGATCGGCCGCTCGGGCCCGAAGGCGGCGTCGCCGTGCTGCGGGGAAACCTCGCGCCCGACGGCGCGGTCATCAAGCACACCGCCGCGGAGCGGCGTCTCCTGCAGCACGCCGGACCGGCCATCGTCTTCCGGAACTACAACGATCTGGAGGCGCGGATCGACGATCCGTCGCTGCCGGTGACGCCCGATTCAGTTTTGGTATTGCAGGACGCGGGGCCTCTCGGAGGCCCCGGGATGCCCGAATGGGGGATGCTGCCGATCCCGAAGAAGATCCTCGCGCAGGGCGTCCGCGACATGGTGCGGATCTCGGACGCGCGTATGAGCGGCACGAGCTACGGGACGTGCGTGCTCCACGTCGCGCCTGAGTCGTTCGTCGGCGGGCCGCTCGCGCTCGTGCGCGACGGCGACGTCATCGAGCTCGATGTGCCGGGTCGGCGCCTCACGCTGCGCGTGGACGACGATGAGCTCGCGCGACGCCGTGCGGCGTGGGCGCCGCGCGAGATGCCCTATCCCCGCGGTTTCGGACGCATGTACGCGCACCACGTGACCCAGGCGAACCGCGGCTGCGACTTCGATTTCCTGGAGGGAACCCAGCCGATCGCGGATCCTGAGATCCATTGATCACAGGAGATCAGGAGATCAGGACAACTGATTAATTCTCTTGATCTCCTGATCTCCTGTTAACGACTCTCCTGTTAACGACTCTTTATCTCCTGATCTCCTGTTAACGACTCTTGATCTCCTGGTCTCCTGTGAGCCCGTTCAGAAGCCGTTTCCCTTCGCTTTCAGTTTGACGCGCATCAGATACATATCTGCCGTGATATAGAGCGAATGCCCGTCGTCGCCGAAGGCGCAATTGCTGGTGGCCTGGCCCGTCATGATCGTGCCCAGGTGCTTGCCTTGCGGCGAGATGATCAGCACGCCGCCCGGGCCCGTCGCAAAGAGGTTGCCTTCGCTGTCGATCTTCATCCCGTCGGGCAGCCCCTGGCGGCTCTTCGTCATGCTCGTGACGTCGAGCAGCACGCGGCTCACGCCAAGCGTGCCGTCCGGCTTCATGGTGAACACGCGCCAGATCGCCGCATCGGGATCCGACTGCGCCACGTACAACAGCTTCTCGTCCGGTGAGAACGCCAGGCCGTTCGGACGCGTCATGTCCTTCGTGAGCAGCGTCACTTCTCCGCTGCGGCTGCGAAGGAAGAGGCCCGCGTACGGCAGCTCGCGCTTCGGGTCGTCCCACTGCTTCTCCATCCCGTATGCCGGGTCGGTGAAGTAGAGATCGCCGTTGCTCTTGAAGACCAGATCGTTCGGGCTGTTGAAGCGCTTGCCGTCGTACTTGTCCGCCAGGCTGATGTACTTCGGCTGGGGCGCCGATACGGGCGCGTCCATCTGCGCGATGCGGCGATCGCCGTGCTGACACATCACCAGATGGCCGCTGCTGTCGATCGTCAGGCCGTTCGAGCCGATCTCGCCGCCTCGCGGCGGTCCGCTCGTGTAGCCGGCCGGCTTCAGGTACGGCGTCGCGCCTTCGCCCTGCTTCCATTTGTAAATGACGTTCTGCGGAATGTCCGAGAAGAGCAGGAACCCCCCGCTTTTCACCCAGACCGGGCCTTCGCTCCAATCGTAGCCCTCGCCGAGGACCTCGATCTTGGCGTCCGGAGCAATGAGGCGATCCAACGCAGGGTCGAGGCGCTCGATCTTGCGGTCGGTGGTCTGGGGCGGAGGCGTCTGGGTCATGGCGGAGAGGTGAAGCAGCGCGCCCGCGGCGAGCGCGCCGGTCAGGACGATGAATATCTTCTGCTGCATGGGCCGGTATCATACCGGCTTGTCCGCCGTAGCGCGACTCGGGATCGGCGGCCTGAGCTGCCGGCTGCGCAACCGCGGCGGCAGCGGACGATACACCTTGATCATTGAGGTTCCTTGGTTGTAGAGGGCGTTATCCGCGCAAGCGCGCGGCGACGTTTGGATGCTGAGAGTTCATTCGCTCGCGCGCGCGCGAGACTCCAGCGCCATGATGCGGACCTCATGGTTGTCGAGCCGGCTCTTCATCGAGGCGTCAGTGACCGCTATTTCGTCGACCTTGTCGCGGCCGGCCACGATCGCTTCGTATGCGAGGCCCACCTTATGATCCACCGCTTCAATCTTGACGCTCAGGTGCGCCTTCAGATCCGCGAGCTGCTGGTCGATGCTTCCGAACCGATCTTCCATCTTCGCGAACCGCTCGTCGACCTTTGCGAAGCGCTCGTCGACTTTCGCGAATCGCTCGTCGACCTTCGCGAATTGCTGATTCATCGAAGTGCCGAGCGCCGTGATCTTCTCCGCAATGCTCTCGAGGGTCTCGGCCATGGATCTCTCGCTCCTTCACTCTAACATCGTCACGAGCGTGACCGTTCCTTCAATGCCGAGCGCGTGCCGCAAGCCGATGGATCGCCAGCAACTCAGAAGACGCTGCTCCATCGTTCGGAACGCGCACGCAGCGTGCAGTTTCTGCTGTGTGACCGAGCGTGCGATGCAGCATGAAGGCTCGCAAGACCGTGAAGAGGGAGAAGACAACGCAGCCGTCGGCCGCCAGTGCTCAACCACCGGAGGAGCGCGGAATCAATCTCGAGATTTCTGGGGCGGCCCTGATCCGGCAGGCAGGCGAGCGGAGTGCCTGGCACCAGCGAAACGCCGCGACCATGGCGGCGAGTTGAAGGCTCTGTCAAAGGGGGCCGGCGCAGATTTGAGCCTGGCGGAGCAATGGAAATGGGAGGCGAGACGGACGGACCTCGCTCGCCAGATGCGTGGGCATGAGGAGTACGCACGCTTTCTTGACTTCGTAAAGCGGCGCGTCAGCCGCAGCCGGACGTATCGCGTCACACTGCAGGATCTGTCGCAGCTGGAGATCATGCCGAAGGGATCGTATTTGTAGCGGCAGCGCCGGATCGGATAAGCCAAGGTCTCGTCTTGCACCTGCATCGCCGACCATGCGATCGTCATGGCCCAGGAACGGTGAAGACGCACTCGCGAGTGCTGCTGCCGCTGCTGTTGGTCGGACTGCGACGATTCCGGCGTTGCAGCAATCACATCCGCCGCCCGCCCGTGTCGCGGCCGGCAGCGTGGAAGGAAGCGCCGCGCTCCCCGATCCCCGTCACTCCTGCCGCAGCGCCAGGATCGGATCCGTGCGCGCCGCGCGGCGAGCCGGCCACAAGCACGCCTGCAGGCCGGCCGCCAGGACGATCACGGAGACGATCAAGAAGGCAATCGGATCGAACGGCGAGATGTTCCAGACCTGTCGCGCGAGCAGACGCGCGGCGACAATGCTCGCGACCAGACCGAACAGGAGACCGATCCCAAGCAGCTGCGATCCGCGAAGGATCACCATCCGGACGATCGTGCCGCGATGTGCGCCGAGCGCCAGGCGGACACCAATCTCGTGCTGCTGCTGCGCGACGGCGTTCGACATCACGCCGTACACGCCGATGACCGCGAGGACGATCCCCACGATCGCGAAAATCGACAGCAGCGCAAGATTGAAGCGCGGCGTGGCGTAGGCCTCGGTACGCAGCATATCCTCCAGCGTCTGCACCGAGGTCACCGGCTGGTTGGGGTCCAGCGCATAGACCTGACTCACGAGCGCACGTGTGACGCCCGCGGGATCCATTTGCGTGCGAACCGCGATCCGTTCGGGCATCCCGGTGACCGTGAACGGCAGATACAGCTCGGGCATCACCGGATGCGCGAGGCCATCGTTGGGTGTGTCGCGGACGACCCCCACGACGCGGAACGCGTCGTTCTCGAGAGAGAACGGCGGCTGTCGAAGCCGCGGCAGCCGGATCGTCAGGCCGAGCGGTTCGCGTCCTTCCAGCCGGGAACGCACGAACCGTTCGTTGACGAGCGCCACTCTCTGTGTACCGTCGACATCGGCGCGCGTGAGCAAACGGCCCGAGTCGAGATGGATACCGAGCGTCTCGAAGTAGCCGTCATTGACCTGTTGAACCACGACAGGATCCGTCCTCGGGGACATGCCGGCGACATCCACGGCTGCCCACATGTTTCCGAGCGGATGCAGGCCGGTGTTGAGCCCCACGGCCGCGACACCCGGGACGGCCGCGAGGCTCGGCAGCAGATTCTCGAAAAACGCGATCCGCCGCGGCGCATCCGGGTACCGCTGCGGCGGCAGCGGCACGCGGAAGGTGACGATGCGCTCTGGAGATGCGCCGAGCTCCATGTGCGTCATCGCGACGAACGTGCGCACGAGCAGGCTCGATCCGGCGAGCAGCACGAACGCGAGCGCCACTTCGGCAACGACCAGGGCCTTGCGCACGAGGGCCTGGCTGGAGCTGCCGGACAGTCCGCGTCCTGCCTCGCGCAGCGCCGACGTCAGATCGCGGCGCGCGCCGTGCAGCGCAGGCGCCAGGCCGAAGACGATGCTGGTCACGGCGGACACGATCAGCGTGAACAACAGGACCGAGCGGTTCAGGACGATCTCCGATTCGTCGGGAATCGTGTTTGGCGGCACGATTGCGAGAATAGCC
>JAICSD010000066.1 GCA_025937075.1 Vicinamibacteria bacterium
CGGCGTCGGATCGCTGCGGAGCTCCGCGCCTTGCGGCTGACGCAATTTCAATGGAGGTTTCCATGGGGGTTGGTCCCGAGTTGTACGCGTGTGTGCGCGCGCGTCGGGTTGCAGGATTCGTTGTCACGCTCGTCGTTCTCGCTGCTGCCGGTCCGGCGTGGAGCCAGACCGCCGCTCTTCCTTCGCCGCAGCAGAGTCAGGACATCGGGTCGCCGAGACTCGCGGGGACGGCTTCTTACAACGCCGGCACCTACACAGTCAAAGGCAGCGGCTCCGATATCGGCGGCAGCGCGGATCAGTTTCGGTTCGTGTTCCAGCCGATCGCGGGCGACTTCGACGTGTCCGTGCGGGTCGCCTCGATGTCTGCGAAGAACACATGGGCCAAGGTCGGTGTCATGGTGCGCGAAGCGCTGACCGCGAACTCCACGAACGCGTTCGCTCTCATTTCCGCGCGGCGCGGCTACGCGTTCGAGCGCCGTGGACTCACCGGTTCCACCACAGACATGACATCGGGCGGGAATGGAGGGGCGCCTGGATGGGTGCGCCTCGTGCGGTCCGGCTCGCAGTTCGACGCCTATCGATCGAACGATGGGAAGACCTGGACGCTGATGGGCACCGACGTGATTGAAATGCCCGACAGCGTGTACGTAGGCATGGCAGTAACCAGCCATGCCACTCAGTCGCTTGCGACGGCGGCGCTCGACACGTTCGCCGTGAAGCAGGCCGCCGCTCCGAATGCACCGCCGAGCGTGTCGCTCACGGCTCCGGCCGCCGGTGCATCCTTCACCGCCGCGGCGACGATCGCGCTCGCCGCGCAGGCCAGCGATCCGGAAGGGCGCCTCGCACGCGTCGAGTTCTACTCTGGCACGACGAAGATTGGAACGGCGACCACCTCCCCCTATACCGCGACGTGGTCTTCGGTACCCGCGGGCACCTACACGCTGACCGCCGTCGCCTTTGACGCGGACGGCGCTCAGACGACCTCCCCTGGCGTGACCGTGCAGGTGAAGTCAGCAAACGCGGCCCCGACCGTGACGCTCACCGCGCCGGCGAGCGGCACGACCTACACGGCGCCGGCAAGCGTGAACCTGACGGCAACGGCGGCCGATGCGGACGGGAGCGTTGCAAGGGTGGAGTTTTATCAGGGTACGGCGCTGCTCGCGACCGACACCGCCGCCCCGTACGCATGGACCTGGTCTTCAGTACCTGCGGGGAGCTATTCGCTCACGGCAGTCGCCTATGACAATGCCGGAGCCAGGAAAACATCGAATGCGGTCGCAATCACGGTGTCGGGCCCGAACAAGCCGCCGACGGTTTCGTTGACCTCACCGGCAACCGGCGCGACGTTCACCGCGCCCGCGACGGTGAACCTGGCCGCAACCGCGGCCGACGCCGACGGCAGTGTGGCGAAGGTGGAGTTCTATCGGAACGGGACGACCCTGCTCGCCACCGATACCGCGGCGCCGTACGCGTGGACCTGGTCTTCGGTTGCCGCGGGAACGTACACGCTCACCGCGGTGGCGTACGACAATTCGGGAGCCAAAACGACGTCTGCGACGGTCACGGTGACCGTCGACGCGGTCGTGAGCCCGCCCCGCGCGGTGCAGTTCCAGGCGTCCGCCGATGACGCGACGCTGGTCACGTCGTACCGGCTCGACGTGTTCGCGAACGGAGTGGACCCGAACACCGCGACGCCCATGACGTCCGCGAATCTCGGGAAACCCACGCCGGATGCGAGCAACAACATCACCGTCGACGAATCGACGCTGTTCAGCGGCCTGGCGCCGGGAACGTATGTCGCGACCGTGAGCGCGATTGGGAGCGGCGGCAGCGCGCGCAGCGCCGCAGTGACGTTTACGCGCTGATACTTCCGGCTGAAGCCGGGAGTCACCGCCCGCGCAGCAGAGTCGCCTCGAGATACTCGCGGTTCATGCGCGCGATGTTGGTGATCGAGATCTCCTTCGGGCAGACGGCTTCGCACTCTCCTTCGTTGGAGCAGCTGCCGAAGCCCTCTGCATCGTGCCGATCCAGCATGCGGACGACGCGCGCGTAGCGCTCGACCTGTCCCTGCGGGAGCAGCGACAGGTGCGTGATCTTCGCGGACGTGAACAGGACGGCTGACGCGTTCTTGCACGCGGCCACGCAGGCGCCGCACGCGATGCACGCGGCGGAGTCCATCGCCTGCTCGACGGTGCGCGTGCCGATCAGAATCGCGTTCGCATCCTGCGCGCCGCCCACGTTGATGGCCGTGTAGCCGCCGGCCGCGATGATGCGGTCGAACGCGCTCCGATCGACGACGAGGTCCTTGACGATCGGGAAAGCCTTCGCCCGCCAGGGTTCGAGCAGCAGCGTGTCGCCGTCCTTGAACGCGCGCATGTGCAGCTGACACACCGTCGTGCCCCGCATCGGGCCGTGCGGCAGTCCGTTGATCAGGAACCCGCACGTGCCGCAGATGCCTTCGCGGCAATCGGAGTCGAACGCGATCGGATCGACGCCCTTCGCGATGAGACCCTCGTTCACGACGTCGAGCATCTCGAGGAACGACATGTCGGGCGACACGTCCTCGGCGGTGTGCTGTTCGAAGGCCCCGGCGGCGGCCGGTCCCGCTTGGCGCCAAATCTTCAAATGGATTCGCATCGGGGATTCGGGATTCGGGATTAGGGATTAGGGATTCATTTGTAGCTGCGCTGCGACGGCTTCACGTATTCGAACTCGAGCGGTTCCTTGTGCAGCTCCGGCGGTTTTCCGACGCCTGTGAATTCCCACGCCCCTACGTAGGAGAAGTGCTCGTCATCGCGCAGCGCTTCGCCCTCAGCGGTCTGGCTCTCCTCGCGGAAGTGGGCGCCGCAGGACTCCGTTCGATGAAGCGCATCGATTGCCAGGACCTCGGCGAACTCGAGGTAGTCCGCGACGCGTCCGGCGTATTCGAGATTCTTGTTCAGGTTGTTCTGCGGACCGGGGACCGACACCCGCTGCCAGAACTCCTCGCGCAGCTTCGGAATCCGCTGCAGCGCGCGGCGGAGTCCTTCGTCGTTCCGCGACATGCCCACGTCATCCCAGAGGACGGCCCCCAACTCACGGTGCAGCTGACGGGGGGTCTCCGTTCCCTTGACGGACAGCAGACGATCGATGCGTGCTTGAACGGACGCCGACGCCTCCCGGAACGGCTCATCGCCGGTCGAGACGGCGGCGAACACCGAGCTGCCGAGATATTGCGCGAGCGTGTAGGGGATGACGAAGTACCCGTCGCACAGCCCCTGCATGAGCGCGCTGGCGCCGAGCCGATTGGCGCCGTGATCGGAAAAGTTCGCCTCGCCCAGGACGTGCAGTCCGGGAACGTTGCTCATCAGGTTGTAGTCGACCCACAGGCCACCCATCGTGTAGTGGATCGCCGGAAAGATGCGCATCGGGACTTTGTACGGATCCTCGTCGGTGATCTTCGTGTACATGTCGAAGAGGTTTCCGTACCGCGCACGAATGACGTCCTTGCCGAGCCGGTTGATGGCATCCGTGAAGTCGAGGTACACCGCCAGACCGCTCTCGCCGACGCCGCGTCCTTCATCGCACACCGACTTCGCGTTGCGTGATGCGACGTCGCGGGGCACGAGATTGCCGAAGGCCGGATATTTCCGTTCGAGGTAGTAGTCCCGCTCCGACTCGGGGATCTGCAGCGGCGGCCGTTCGTCTCCGGGCGTCTTCGGGACCCAGACACGCCCGTCGTTGCGCAGGCTCTCGCTCATGAGCGTGAGCTTCGACTGGTGCGTTCCCGAGACGGGTATGCAGGTCGGGTGAATCTGCGTGTAGGCGGGATTCGCGAAGAACGCACCGCGCTTGTGCGCGCGCCATGCGGCCGTGACGTTCGAGTTCACGGCGTTCGTGGACAGGTAGTACGCCGTGCCGTAGCCGCCCGTGCAGAGCAGCACGGCATGTCCGACGTGCCGCTCCAATTCGCCCGTCAGCAGGTTGCGGCAAATGATGCCGCGCGCCTGCCCGTTGACGACGACGAGATCGAGCATTTCACGGTTGGGGAGCACCTCCACCGTTCCCCGATTCGCCTGCCGCATCATCGACTGATACGCGCCGAGCAACAGCTGCTGTCCCGTCTGGCCGCGCGCGTAGAACGTGCGCGACACCTGCGCGCCGCCGAACGAGCGGTTGTCGAGGAGGCCGCCGTACTCGCGCGCGAACGGAACCCCTTGCGCGACGCACTGGTCGATGATGTTGACGCTCAGCTGAGCGAGCCTGTAGACGTTCGCTTCGCGCGAGCGGTAATCGCCTCCCTTGATCGTGTCGTAGAAGAGGCGCTCCACGCTGTCGCCGTCGTTCTGATAGTTCTTGGCGGCGTTGATGCCTCCCTGCGCCGCGATGCTGTGCGCCCGCCTTGGGGTGTCGTGGATGCAGAAGCTCTTGACGTTGTACCCCAGCTCGCCGAGCGACGAGGCGGCCGATGCCCCGGCGAGGCCGGTCCCGACGATCAGAATCGTGTACTTCCGCCGGTTGGCGGGGCTCACGAGCCGCGACTGGAACTTGTGGCGGTCCCATTTGTCGGCGAGCGGCCCGGCGGGCATTTTCGAATCGAGCACCATGCGCTATCTCGAGAAGTACACCCAAAGTGGAATCAGCGCGAAGCCGCAGCCGATCGCGATCGCGCCAATCGAGCCCCACACCACCAGACGCCGTGTATAGACAGGATGGTCGGCGCCGATCGACTGGAAGGCGCTCGAAATCCCGTGCCGCAGGTGCAGCCCGACGAGGAGCACGCAGACGACATAGACGATGACCCAGACGGGCGCGCTGAAGATCTCGACCTCCGTTCGATACAGATCGCGGATCGGGGGATTGCCGATCTCGTACCATGCGCCGAACTTGAACTGCCTGAGATGGACGATCACGAAGAAGAACGTCACCAGACCGGTGTAGATCATCGTGGACGAGGACACGCTCTTGCGGCTCGTGTAACCCGCCCATTCCTTTTTCGCGTACCCGATGGGCCGCGCGCGCCGGTTGCGCACCCACATCGTCACCGTCTTGTAGACGTGCAGCAGAAAGATGAGCAGCAGCCCGATTTCGACGGGAATCACCAGCGGGTTCGAGATCAGCTTGTGGGAATACTCGTTGAACGGATCCTGGCCCGCGAGGATCAGCAGGTTCCCGGCGAGGTGAAGGATGAGATACGCGAAGAGGGCGAGCCCCGTCAGGCCGATGAGGAGCTTGGTACCAACCGACGAAGCAAAGACCCGACGGAAAGACGACATCAACCGCTCCGATCTTGACGATTGTAACCGCGGACCACGCGGACCCGCGCTCTGGGCGCGGATGCCGTACTCTATGTATGATTGAAGGATCGCGCAGTCGGCGGCGTACGCGTCAGGCGTTCTCGCGAACAATTCCACACGATGAAAAACCACGAGTATCAGGCCAAGAGCGTCCTCGCGCGGTACGGTGTGCCGGTGCCGCACGGGGAGGTCGTGTTCAACGCTGCGGATGCGGCGGCGGCGGCGAAGCGTCTCGGCGGAACGGTCGTCGTCAAAGCCCAGATCCACGCGGGCGGACGCGGCAAGGGCGGGGGCGTCAAGGTCGTGAAGAGTCCCGAAGAAGCGCAGGACGCTGCGAAGAAGATGATCGGGATGAATCTCGTCACGCATCAGACCGGTCCGCAGGGGCAGCGCGTCGAACGCGTGCTGGTCGAGCAGGGGCTCTCAATCAAGCGCGAACTGTATCTGGGGCTGGTGCTCGATCGAGCATCAGAGCGCCCGGTCCTGATGGTCAGTCCGGACGGCGGCGTCGAGATCGAGAAGGTTGCGGAAGAGACACCGGACCGGATCTTCAAGGAGTTCATCCACCCGGGCATTGGCCTCAGCGCATACCAGACGCGCAAGCTCGCATTCGCGCTCGGTCTACAAGGCCCGCAGATCGCGCAAGCCGCCAAACTGATGAGCGCCATCTACGACGCGTTCGTGAAGACGGATGCCTCCCTCGTCGAAATCAATCCGCTCATCGTCACCGCGGAGGGCAGCCTGCTCGCGCTCGACGCGAAGATGAACTTCGACGACAACGCGCTCTATCGGCATCCCGATATCAAGGAGATGCGCGACCTCGCGGAAGAGGACCCGCTCGAGATCGAGGCATCGAAGTACAGCCTGAACTACATCAAGCTCGATGGGACCGTGGGCTGCATGGTGAACGGCGCCGGGCTCGCGATGGCGACGATGGACATCATCAAGCTCGCGGGGGGAGAGCCGGCGAACTTCCTGGACGTCGGCGGTGGCGCGAACGCGGAGCAGATCCGCAACGCATTCAAGATCCTGATGTCGGACAAGAACGTCCGAGCCGTGCTCATCAACATCTTCGGCGGCATCCTGCGCTGTGACGTCCTCGCGGAAGGCGTCATCGCCGCGGTCAAGGAACTGGGCGTCCCCGTTCCGATTGTCATTCGCATGGAAGGGACGAACGTCGAAAAAGGAAAACAGATGCTCCGCGACAGCGGGCTGAACTTCACGACGGCCGACGACATGAAGGAAGCGGCCGAGAAGGTGGTGGCGCAATCGCATGGCAGTGCTCATCGATAGGAACACGCGCCTGCTGGTGCAGGGGCTCACGGGGCGCGAAGGGACCTTTCACGCGAAACAGGCGGCGGCGTACGGCACCACAGTGGTTGGCGGCGTGACCCCTGGTAAAGGCGGCACGACCCACGAGGGCTGGCCGGTCTTCAACACGGTTGACGAGTGTGTCCGCGCCACCGGCGCGAACGCATCAGTGATCTTCGTGCCGCCGCCGGCCGCCGCCGACGCGATTCTGGAAGCGGCCGATGCGGGTATCCCGCTCGTTGTCTGCATCACGGAAGGCATTCCGACGCTCGACATGATGCGCGTGTTCGCCGCGATCCGCGGCGGGAAGACGCGCGTGATCGGTCCAAACTGTCCGGGGCTGATCACGGCGGGTCAGGCGAAGGCGGGGATCATTCCGGGGCACATCTGCAAGGAGGGACGCGTCGGAATCGTGTCGAAGAGCGGCACGCTGACGTACGAGGCGATTCACCAGTTGACCAGGCTCGGCCTCGGTCAGACGACGTGTATCGGGATCGGCGGCGATCCGCTCATCGGCACGAGCTTCATCGACGCGGTGGCGCTGTTCGCGGCCGATCCCGCAACCGAGGCGGTCGTGATGATTGGCGAAATCGGCGGCAATGCCGAAGAGGACGCCGCCGCCTGGATCGCGCAGAACTTCAGGAAGCCGGTCGTCGGCTTCATCGCCGGTCAGACGGCCCCGCCGGGTCGGCGCATGGGACACGCCGGCGCGATCATCGCCGGCGGAAAGGGAACGGCTGCCGAGAAGATGGCCGCGCTGCAGAAAGCGGGCGTTCACGTCGTGAAGAGTCCCGCCGAGATTGGAGCGGCCGTCAAGAGCGCACTCCGGGCCTAGCGACGGGCTGCGTCGTATAATTTACCCTTCGGCGTTTCCCGAGAATTTGCAGAGAACAGAGGACTTCATGGCATCCAGTGACCTCGCGCAGCAAGCGGGGCAGCCCGCTCCGCGGCGCGTCGTCAACGATTTCAGCATTCAGGTCGCGACCGTAAACGGCTCAGGCAGTCAGACTGCGAATCTCGTCCTGCTGCGCTCGATCTTTCAGATGGGCGTGCCCGTTTCCGGCAAGAACATGTTCCCGTCGAACATCGCGGGACTCCCGACCTGGTATACCGTCCGGGCCAACAAGGACGGCTACATCGCCCGCAAGAAGGAAGTCGATTTCCTCGTCGCGATGAATGCGGAGACGGCGCGCGAGGACGTGCTGTCGCTCGAGCCCGGAACCGCCGTCCTGTACGACGAGCCGCTCGAGCTGAACGCGCTGCGCACGGATCTGACGTTCTATCCCGTTCCTTTCGACAAAATTGTCGCGACGGTCTGCACGGACGCCAAGCTGCGGCGCCTCGTGAAGAACATGATTTACGACGGCGTGCTCTCGCAGCTGCTCGGCATCGAGATGGCCGAGATGGAGAAGGCGCTCCGGAAGCAGTTCGGGAAGAAAGTGAAAGCAGCGGAGCTGAACCTCGGTGCGCTGCAGGCAGGCTCGGCGTACGCGGCCGAGCATCTGACGAAGCGGGATCCGTACTCGATCGAGCGCATGCAGAAGACGGCCGGCATGGTGCTCATCGAGGGGAACGGCGCCGCTGCGCTCGGTGCGATGATGGCCGGCGTCACAATCGTCGCGTGGTACCCGATCACGCCGTCCTCGTCGCTGCCCGAGACGCTCATCAGCTACATGGGGAAATACCGCATCGACAAGAAGACGGGGAAGGCGACGTTCGCGATCGTGCAGGCGGAAGACGAAATCGCGGCGATCGGAATGGTCGTCGGTGCGGGCTGGGCGGGCGCGCGGGCCATGACATCCACGTCCGGGCCCGGCATCTCCCTCATGAGCGAGTTCGCGGGCCTGGCCTACTACGCCGAGGTTCCCGGCGTGGTGTTCGACATCCAGCGTGTCGGGCCGTCCACGGGGCTGCCCACGAGGACCGCGCAGGGCGACATCGTCAAGGCCGCGCTCCTCTCGCACGGCGATACGAAGCACGTGCTGCTCATGCCGAGCTCCGTTGAAGAGTGCTACACGATGGCGATGGACGCCTTCGATCTCGCCGAGCGGCTCCAGACGGTCGTGTTCGTGCTGAGCGATCTCGATCTCGCGATGAACACCTGGATGGCGACGCCCTTCAAATATCCCGATCGCGCGCTCGACCGCGGGAAGCTGCTCGATCACGCGACCGTCAAGCGGCTCGGCGCGCAGTGGGGCCGCTACAAGGACGTCGACGGCGACGGCATTCCCTACCGCACGATTCCCGGCGACGGCATGCCGGCGTATTTCACGCGCGGATCGGGTCACAACGACAAGGGGCAGTACAGCGAGCGTCCCGACGATTACGAGAGCAACGTGAACCGCCTCGCGCGGAAGTTCGAGTCCGCGAAGCGGTTCGTACCGGCGCCGATCGTAGAGGACGCCGCCGGGGAGATCGGCATCATCGGCTACGGAACGAGCCACTGGGCGATCGACGAATCGCGCGATCAGCTCGCGCGCGAGTCCGGCATCGACGCGGCGTATCTTCGCGTTCGCGCGTATCCGTTCAGCGACGAAGTCGAAGCGTTCGTCGCGCGCTACGATCGCGTCTACGTCGTCGAACAGAATCGCGACGCGCAGCTCCGTTCTCTCCTGAAGATGGATTTGCCCGCCGAGCTTTCGTCGCGGCTCCGGAGCGTCCTGCACTACAACGGGCTGCCGATCGACGCGCGGTCGGTGACGGACGAGATCCTGATCCAGGAAGGGCGCAAGCAGCGTGAGCCGGCGCAGCCGCGCGTTGTCGCGGAAGTGGCCGCCTGGGGAGGCGAGTAGGGATCATGGCAGCGATTACCACGACACCTGACGGCAAGAAGATCAACCGCCTCGGCCTCGAGGTGCAGCCGTATCGCGGCGGCAAGACGACGCTGTGCGCTGGCTGCGGGCACAATGCGATTTCCGAGCGCATCATCGACGCCTTTTTCGAGATGGGCATCGAGCCTCGCCAGGTCATCAAGCTGTCCGGCATCGGTTGTTCGAGCAAGAGTCCCGCATACTTCCTCGGCGGGTCGCACGGATTCAATTCCGTCCACGGGCGCATGCCGTCGGTGGGAACCGGCGCGATGCTGGCGAACCGGAAGCTGCTCGCAATCGGCATCAGCGGCGATGGCGACACGGGCGCGATCGGGATCGGCCAGTTCGTCCACCTGATGCGCCGCAACGTCCCGCTCATCTACATCATCGAGGACAACGGCTGCTACGGCCTCACCAAGGGCCAGTTTTCACCGACGGCGGACGTCGGCTCGACGCTCAAGAACGGCGTCGTCAACGAGCTGCCGCCGATCGATACGTGCATGATGGCCGTGCAGCTCGGTGCCTCCTTCGTCGCGCGGTCGTTCTCCGGCGACAAGAAGCAGCTGCTCTCGATCCTGAAGGCGTCGCTGAGCCATCGCGGCACGTGCATGATCGACGTCATCTCGCCGTGCGTGACGTTCAACGATCACCAGGGTTCGACCAAGAGCTACGCCTACGCGAAGGAGCACGACGAGGCTGTCGGCGAGGTCAGCTTCGTGCCGTTCTTCGAAGACATTTCGGTGGAATACGATCCCGGCACTACGAAGGAAGTCGTGTTGCACGACGGCTCGAAGCTGTACCTGAAGAAGGTCGCCGAGGACTACGATCCCACCGACAAGATGTCTGCGCTCCGGCTGATGTACGAAACGCACCAGCACGGAGAGTTCCCGACGGGCATTCTGTATGTCGAGCCGGACAAGGGCGACTTCATCGATCAGTTGAACCTCGTCGATGAACCGCTCGCGACGCTGCCGCTCGACATGGTCCGTCCTGGCCCAGACGTCCTTGAAGAGGTCATGGAAAGCCTCAGGTGAGCTGATGCACAAAAAAGCCTTCGCCCTCCTGGTTGCCTTCGCGCTCTTGCCGGTCCTCGCGTTCGCGCAGAAGCGCCCCTTGTCCGTCGATGACATCTATAACCTTCGCGAGGTGCGCGATCCGCAGCGATCTCCCGACGGCAAGTGGGTGGCATATGTCGTGTCGCGCGCGATCAAGGACACGGACAAGAACGACTCCGACATCTGGATGGCAAGCTGGGACGGCACGCAGGATATACAGCTCACGTCTTCTCCCGAGAGCGAATCGACGCCGCGCTGGAGTCCCGACAACAAGTATCTCGCCTTCGTCTCATCGCGTCAGGGTGCCAAGAAGGGGCAGGTCTGGCTGATGAACAGGGCGGGCGGCGAAGCGGCCAAGTTGACGGACGTCAAGGGCGGAGTCTCCGATTTCGCCTGGTCGCCGGACAGCAAGCGGCTGGCGCTCGTCGTCAGCGAGCCCGATCCGCGGGATCCGCAGGAAGACGACGACAAGAAGGATCCGGAGAAGAAGAAGACTCCTCCTCCCATCGTCATCGATCGCTACCACTTCAAGGAGGATGTGAGCGGATACCTGCGCGGCGAGCGTACGCATCTTTATCTGTTCGACATCGCCGGCAAGAAGGCAGACGTTCTCACCCCTGGCAATTTCGATGACGAATCACCGGTGTGGTCGCCCGACGGCACGCAGATCGCGTTCGTCAGCAAACGAGGCAGCGGAGATCTCGACCGCGGCGACAACACCGACGTGTACATCGTTGACGCAAGAGCGGGCGCCCAACCGCGGCAGATCACGACGTCGCCGGCTCCGGATGGCAACGGCCGCGTATCGTGGAGTCCGGACGGCAAACAGATCGCCTACCTCACAGGCGACGAGCTGAAGTACTCGGCGTACACGCAGAACAAGCTTGCGGTGATCCCTGCCGCGGGCGGACAGCCGCGGATTCTTGCCGAATCGTTGGATCGTCCCGTTCGGACGCCGGTCTTTTCTCCTGACGGCGCGTCGCTCACCGTCCTCGTGGTCGACGATCGCTCGCAGTATCCGGCGCGGGTCACGCTCAGCACGGATAAGGCGGATCGTTTGATTCAGGGCCCTCGCGTGATTTCGAACCTGTCCCAGGGTTCCGACGGCGGGCTGGCCGTGCTGGCGTCGACCGATACCGACGCGCCCGAGGTCAACGCGTTCGAGAACGGGAGGCTGCGCAAGCTGTCGCACCGGAACGATTCCTGGATGTCGCAACTGCTGCTGGGCACGACCGAAGAGTTCACGTCGACGAGTAAGGACGGCACCGAGGTCCACGGACTCATCGTGAAGCCGCCCACCTATCACGACGGGCAGAAGTATCCGACGCTGCTCAGGATTCACGGCGGTCCCAACGGCCAGGACGAACATTCATTCAGCTTCGAGCGTGAGCTGTTCGCCGCGAGCGGCTACGTCGTCGTGGCGGTGAATTACCGCGGCAGCAACGGCCGAGGGAGCTCGTACCAGAAGGCCATCTTCGCGGATTGGGGCAACAAGGAAGTCGTCGATCTGCTCGGCGCGATGGATTACGTGCAGAAGATCGGCCTCGCGGATCCCGAGCGCCTGGGTATCGGCGGCTGGAGCTACGGTGGAATCCTGACGGACTACACGATTGCCACGGACGGCCGCTTCAAGGCCGCCACGAGCGGCGCCGGCAGCGCGCTGCAGTTGACGATGTACGGCGTCGACGAATACATCACGCAGTACGAAAACGAGATCGGCCCGCCGTGGAAGTCACAGGACCTCTGGATCAAGATCTCCTATCCGTTCTTCCACGCCGATCGCATCCATACGCCGACGCTGTTCCTCGGCGGCGACAAGGACTTCAACGTGCCGCTGGTCGGAGGGGAGCAGATGTATCAGGCGCTGAAGAGCCTCGGGGTGGACACCGAGCTCGTGATTTATCCGAACCAGTACCACGGCATCACGGTCCCCAGCTACAAGGTCGATCGCCTGCAGCGGTACCTCGACTGGTACGCCAAGTATCTGAAGAAGCCGGCGGCGACGACGACCGCGGCGTCGCGTTGACGCGCGTCAGCCCTGCGTCTCGTCCAGGTTCGCGCCGATCACGTCCTGCGCGATCTTGTCCTCGTCGGCGGGGAGCCCTTGCTCGTCCAGCGCAGGGGCGTTCTCGTTTCCCTGCTGCCGATCCGTCGGCCGATCGCCTTCCACCGCGCCTTCGTGCTGATCCGCCGCTTCGCGCTGCTGTCCGTTCATGAGAGAGACTCCGTCGAAGCACCTTACACCCTATAATCGATAGCTTATGTCCGAACGCACGCTCGCCATCATCAAACCGGACGCCGTGGCGGCCCGCCACGCGGGCACGATCGTCGCGCGCATCGAGGCTTCAGGATTCCAGATCCGTGCCATGCGCATGCTGAACCTCACGAAGGCGGAAGCCGAAGGCTTCTATGCCGTTCATCGGGAGCGGCCGTTCTTTCCAAGCCTGACCGCCTTCATGTCATCGGGCCCCGCGATCGTGATGGCGCTCGAAGCACCGGACGCGATCAGGAAATGGCGTACGCTGATGGGCGCCACCGATCCGGCGAAGGCGGATCAAGGGACGCTGCGCAAGGAATTCGGCCGCTCGATCGAGAACAACGCGACGCACGGGTCGGACGCGCCTGAGACCGCCGCGTTCGAGCTGGGGTACTTTTTTCCGGGGATCGAGCTGGCGCGCTGAGGCCGATGTGGGGCGGGTGGTTGTCGTCGTAGGCGTGATCATCACGGCCGCCGGCCTGCTGATGATGCTCGGCGTGCCGTTCGGGCGACTTCCCGGCGACGTCATCATCCGGCGCGGCAGCGCAACCTTCTACTTTCCCCTCGGCACGTCGATTCTCGTGAGCGTCATTCTGACCCTCGTCTTCGCCCTGCTGCGGCGCTGAGTACTGACAAACGATATGGCGATCAAGTCCGACAAGTGGATCAAGCGGATGGCGCTCGAGCACAAGATGATCGAGCCCTTCGAGGCACGCCAGGTGCGGCGCGGCGTCGTCTCGTACGGCTTGTCGTCCTACGGCTACGACATCCGCGTGGCCGACGAGTTCAAGGTGTTCACGAACATCAACAACACGCTGATCGATCCGAAGAGCTTCGATCCGCGATCGTTCGTCGACATCAAGGCCGACACCTGCATCGTCCCGCCCAACTCGTTCGCGCTGGCGAGGACGGTCGAGTACTTCCGCATCCCGCGCGATGTCCTGACCGTCTGCCTGGGCAAGTCC
>JAICSD010000394.1 GCA_025937075.1 Vicinamibacteria bacterium
CGGCAGGGCTGTCTCGTTGTCGTACGCTTTGACGGCAACGATCACGACGTCCACCGGACCAATCTCGCTCGGGTTGTCGTACGCGGCCGCGTTCACGGTAAAGCCACCAAGCGGACTGCGAATCTCGAGCCCTCTCGCGCGGATCGCGCTCAAGTGTGCGCCGCGCGCGATGAACCCGACGTCGTGTCCCGCCCGCGCGAGGCGTGCGCCGTAATACCCGCCAACCGCGCCCGATCCGAGAATCCCGAATCTCATCCGTTGATGAAATGTACCACGCGCGCGCGCCATCGCTGAAGCGGCACATCGGTCGCAGGAATAGAGGTCGTCAAATGTGAAAGAGCCCACGACATGAGAGGCAGCGGGCGCAGCAATCCGCGTAGGGAGGCGCGTGCTAGAATGCCCGGTCTGCCTGTCCCACCGGAGGGGTTATGGCTGCGCGCCTTACTACATACGTCGTTGTCGCGATCGTTGCAGCGACGTTCATCGCAGGGCTGATCGTTGGCGCGCAGCGCGACGACAGCAGCGGCCCCGTCGACCTGATCGTCTACAACGCGAAGCTCTATGCCGCCGACTCGCTCGGGTCGATGGCGGAAGCCGTCGCGGTTCGCGGCAACACCATCCTGCACGTCGGCAGCAACCGTGAGATTCTCCGGTACCGCCGGCCGCAGACGACGGTGATCGATGCGAAGGGCGCAGCGGTCCTTCCAGGGTTCAACGACGCGCACGCGCACTTCATGGAAGGGGCGCTCGCGAGCAACGAGATCGATCTGCGTGA
Source organism: Vicinamibacteria bacterium (assembly GCA_025937075.1). Next base: position 776 of record JAICSD010000394.1, read on the forward strand.
TGCGACGAGCCTCGAAGAGATCCTGCAGCGCACCGGCGAATGGGCTGACGCGCATCCGGACGCGCCGTGGATCGTTGCGCGCGGCTGGTCGTATGCGCGCCTCGCGGCAATGCCGGGCCGCGCGGATCTGGACGGCGCCGTCCCGGATCGCCCCGCCGTCGTGTGGCCGGAGGACGGCCGCACAGCGTGGGCCAACAGCAAGGCCCTCCGCGCAGCGCACGTCACGAAATCGGCAGCGGCGCCCCGCAGCGGCATCATCGTTCGTGATGCACGCACGGGCGAGCCGAGCGGGATCCTCAAGGATTCAGCCGCTGCGCTCGTCACCGCCGCCATGCCACAGACCACCGCGGAAGAACGCGCCCGTGCCCTGCGCCTCGCGATCCGCAGCGCGCACGAGCACGGCATCACGAGCGTCCAGGACGTCGACAGCTCGCCCGAAGATCTCGAAGCGTACGACGCCGCCAGACGCTCCGAAGAGCTGACGGTTCGGATTTACGCCGGGGCGACCCTCTCACCGGCGTCGGAGTCCACCGCGGCCCGAACGCTCGAGGGTCTGACGACTGAGTATGCGGACGACGCGGTGCTCAAGACCGGCCTCGCGCACGTCGCGCTGGACGACCGCAACCACGACGCGTGGACCGATCCGGACGATGTCGCGCGGCTGATCTCGACGATCGAGCAGCGCGGCTGGCAGGCGGCCATCGAGGCCCGCGGTGAAGAGGCTGTTCGTACGGCGCTCGACGCGTACGCGGCGGTGTCCGCGAAGGATGCCGGGGCCACACGCCAGCGGAGGCGTCGCATCGACGGCATCGAGGCAATCGACCCCGACGATGTGCCGCGGCTGCGGAACTTCGCAGCGACGCTGATCGCGCCCCCGCCGCGCGAGGAGCCGCGGCCTTCCGATATGGAGTTGAACCGATCGCTCCTGCGCACCCCCGCACAGAGCCTCGTCGAGACAGGCGCACATCTCGCGTTCGGGACGGATTGGCCGCGCCAGCCTCTCGATCCGGTTGCGGCGCTGAGCCGCGTCGTACGAGTCGAGCGCCGGCCGGCCGAACCGGACGCGGACGAGTCGAACTCCGTGAATGGCGAAGCGGAAAAGCTCGTGGTCAAGTCCGCGATCAACGCGTGGACATCCGGTGCCGCGTGGGCGTCGTTCGACGAGCACCGAAAGGGCATGCTGAAGCCGGGGATGCTCGCCGACATGGTCGTGCTCTCGCGCGACGTGTTCAAGGCCAGCGGCGAACAGCTCGCGTCCACCGAAGTCGTCGCCACGATCTTCGACGGTCGCGTCGTCTATCGCCGCGACCTGCGTCCGGGCACGAACTAGACATCAGGGCTGAAACGGCTTGTAGACTGTTCCGCCCTTCATCACGAACCTGACGCGCTCGAGCGCGGTAATGTCGCGCGTTGGATCGCCGTCGACGGCCACGAGATCGGCCAGCAGTCCTTCCTTTACCGCCCCGATACGATCCTCCATGTGCAGCACGCGCGCGGCGATCGAGGTTGCGCTCCTGAGCGCGCCGGCCGCCGGCATGCCGTAGTCGACCATCAGCTCGAGCTCGCGCGCGTTTTCGCCATGGGTAAAGACACCGACGTCGCTGCCGCTGAGGATCGTCACGCCCGCATCGAGCGCGGCCCTGAAGCTGGCGCGCTTGCGCGTGATCGAGGCGGGCTCCGCACCCGCGCCCTTCTTCCAGCCTGCATATCGTGCGATCGCGTCGCCGGCGGCGAGCGTCGGACAGAGCGCCACGTTGTGTTCCTTCATCAGGCGGAAAACGTCCGGCGTCCCCTCGTCGCCGTGCTCGATCGTCTCCACGCCGGCCATCACGGCTCGCCGCATCCCTTCCGCGGTCGTGGAATGCGCTGCCACGGAACGGCCGCTGCTGCGCGCGGTCGCAACGGCCAGGCGCAGCTCGTCCTCCGAGAACGTCGGCGCCGCCTCACCATGTGCGCCCCACCGGTAATCCGCATACACCTTGATCCAGTCGGCGCCGTGACCGATCTGGTCGCGGACAACGCGCACGATCGAGTCGATGTCGGCCTCCTCTGCGCCCTGCGGCACGCGCCACTCGAGCGCAAATCCTTTCGGCCCGTAGCTGCCGGTGGCAACGATTGCACGCGTCGAGGCAAGCAGGCGTGGACCCGGAATGATTCCCTGCTCGACGGCCTGCTTCAGCTCGACATCCGCGTATGCGGCGCCTTCGGTCCCCAGATCGCGCTCGGTCGTGAAGCCCGCCAACAAGGTTGCCCGGAGATGGTTCGTTGCACGCGCGACCCTGAGCGCCAGCCCTTCGTGCAGCACTTGGTCGTTCCACGACGTTTCGTTGTACGGATGCAGCAGAACGTGGGAGTGCCCCTCGACCAGGCCGGGCATGAGCGTCACGCCTGGCATGTCGATGACGACATCCGCCGGTGTTGCCGCCGCCGTAGGGCCCGCCGCCTCGATGCGGTCGCCGCGCACGCGAACCGACCAGCCTTCGTGCATGTCGGCGCCGTCGAACACCCGTGCGGGCTTCAATACGGTCGTCCGCGCAGGCGGCTGCTGCGCTGACACGCCGCCAATGCCGGCCGCAATGGCGATGACAATCACAATCGACCAGAAGCGCATGATGCTGAGCTCCGCGACGTGCGACATTATCGATCGGAAGTCGGTGGGCGGTGGGCGGAGGTTGGAGAGTTGGGAGTTGATCACGACCTGCCTGATACCGAGGCCGCGCGGTTCGGCGAAGAGTCGCGGCGGGGAACGGTTGCGACATACAGGACCGCTCCCGCGGCGAGCGCAGCGACGCCAGCGGCAAGCTGTCCGGCGCTGGCGCCTGCGAGTATCGCAAGCGTGATGAGAATGGATGCGGACGGAATCAGTGGCCCGAACGGCAGGACGAACCGCGGCGCGTCGACGCGCCCGGCGAACCGCTGATCCCGCAGCCGCAGCGCCGACGCCGCCGTCGCGACGTATACCACCAGACGGCTGATCGCGCTCGCCGCCGCCGTCGTCACGAACGTGCCGGTCGCGGCAATTGCCAGCGTCACCGCAGCTGTGATGAGAATCGCGTTCACGGGTGTGCGGAATCGCGAATGCACACGGCCGAAGAGGGGCGGAAGATCTCCCTGTTCCGCCAGCGCGAACAGGTTGCGCGAACCGGACAGCGCGCTTCCCATGTTGTTCCCCATCGTCGACATCACGGCGCCGACGGTAATCAATGCCGCACCTGCCGGGCCCATCAGGACGCTGGCCGCGTCCGCGAGCGGCGTCTTCGACGATCCGAGGTCTGCGAGCGTCGAGAGGGCAACGAGCTGTGCCACCGTCAAAATGGCGGTGACGACGAGGATGGTCGTGATCAGCGCGAACGGCACCGCGCGGCGCGGATCCTTCGTCTCGCCGGCCACGACCGGGACGACCTCGTAGCCGCCGAAGGCGTAGATGAGAAACAAAGCGGCGGCCGACGTCTGCTGAAACGTGAGCGTGCCTTCCGGGCGAAGCCGTGCCGGCTCGAGCGAGAAGAGCCCAACCCCGATGAAGACCGCGAGGGGAAGGAGCTTGCCGATCGTGAGGAGATTCACCGCGAGCGCGCTCTGGCGGATC
>JAICSD010000245.1 GCA_025937075.1 Vicinamibacteria bacterium
CCGATTGTCAAGATGCGGCCGATGGAGCAGGTGTTCGAGGACGCGGCGGCGCGTCCGAAGTTCCTGGCCGAGCTGCTCGGCATCTTCGCCGCGCTCGCGCTTGCGCTGGCGGCCATCGGGACCTACGGCATTCTTTCCTACTCCGTCACCGAACGGACGCGCGAGATCGGCATTCACATGGCGCTCGGCGCGACGAAGGGCAGCGTGCTCGGGATGATCCTCGGGCAGGGCATGCGGCTGACTATCGTCGGCCTCGTCGGAGGACTCATTGCGTCGTTCGGCCTGACGCGGCTGCTTCAGGCGCAGCTCTTCAACGTGAGACCGACGGATCCGATGACGCTGGCAGCGGTAGCCGTCTTCATTGCTGTGGTTGCGCTCCTCGCGTGCTATCTGCCGGCACGCCGCGCGACGAGCGTCGATCCGATGGTGACGCTGCGCGACGCCTGATCAGGCTGTTGACGAGGCTCCGAACCCGATCGTCGGCACGCGACGTGATTGTCCTTCCACTGCAGGAGGACGCATGGCAAGGGAATACATCGGCTCGGAGTGGTCACCTGAAGAGCCGGCAGTCGAATGCGAGGAGCGGCCGAGCCGCGCGTCGGAAGCGATTCCACACGTGCTCGGACGTGCGGTCTTCGGCGGCTACTTTCTCTATAACGGCATCAATCACTTCGTTCAGCGACGCAAGCTGGCCGGCTACGCCGAATCGAAAGGCGTGCCGAAGGCGGATCTCGCGGTCGAACTGTCCGGCGCGATGATGATCGCCGGCGGGCTGAGCCTGCTCACCGGATATCGTCCGAAAATCGGATCCGCACTCATCACGGCGTTCCTCGCCGGCGTGTCGCCGCAGATGCACGCGTTCTGGAAGGAATCGGATCCGCAGCGCCGCCAGGGAGAAAGGGTGAATTTCCTGAAGAACATGGCGCTGGTGGGTGCAGCCATGATCGCGGCGGGATCGCGCCAGCCGTGGCCTGTTGCCGCCGGTCAGCAGGTGGCTGCATGAAAACTACGCAACGACGCAACTACCAACTACGCAAGGTGCACAACCTGATCACCTTGAGTAATTGGTAATTGCGAAGTTGTGCAGGTGTCGGGAACAGGTAGGGCGCCCCTTTACGGGGCGCCGGCGGCGCGCTATTCGTATCGGAGCGCGCGCATCGGGTCGATGCGCGAGGCACGCCGCGCGGGGAAGAACCCGGCGGCCAGCGCGACGAGCGTGAGGAGCGCCGCGGCCAGCACGAGAATGCCGGGATCGCTGCCCTTCATCTCGTACAGCAGTGAGCCTGCCCCTTTGCCGATCTGATAGGCGCCGAGCAGACCGACGCCGCCCCCGACGAGGGTCATCACGCCGACCTGCCGCAGCACCATGGCGCGCACGCGGCCCGGCGCCGCGCCGAGCGCCATCCGCAGCCCGATCTCGCGCGTCCGCTGCGCAACCGTATAGGCGAGCACGCCGTAGAGCCCGACGGCCGCCAGCAGCGTCGCGAGCCCGGCGAACAGCGCCGACAGCGTGCTCATCATCCGATCCATGAACGTGTTCTCTTCGATCTGCCGGTCGAACGTCTTCAACGATTCGATCGGCAGGTTCGGATCAGCGCGCCGGACGACGTCGGACACCGCGCCGGCCGCCTGCGTCGGGTCGGACTCCGTGCGCACGTAGATCTGGATGTCGCCCAGTTCCTTGTCCTGGCGATACGGGACGTAGTAGACCGGCGGAATCCTGTCCTTCACCTGGGCGTACTTCGCGTTGCGGATCACGCCGACGATGGTCGTGTCGAGCTTCGTGCCGCCGCCTTCCGCCATCAGCTTGCCGACCGCGTCGTTGCCGAGATGAAACTTCTGCACGAAGGCCTCATTGACGATCGCGACTTTTGGCGCGTCGACGACGTCGGCCTCCGTGAACTCGCGTCCGGCCATGAGCGGGATGCCCATCGTCCGGAAAAAGCCCGGCCCCACTTCGTTGAAGCGCGAGTTGCTGTCGACGTCGGGCCCGGACTGGAACCCCTGGACCGCGACGTCGTTCCCCCAGTTGCTGCCGGCGAGGACCGGGACCGTCGCGGCCGTTACGCCCGTCACCCCCGGCACGCTCGCGAGTTCCGTTTCGAGGCGCTGGAAGAGCAGCCGCGCACGCTCGGGCGAGTACCCGTTCAGCGACGGCGAAATGCCGAACGTGAGCATGCGGTCCGTCCGCAGGCCGAGGTCGACGCGGCTCACGTTCAGCAGGCTCTTCACGAACAGGCCTGCGGCGGCCAGCAGCATCATCGACAGCGCGATCTGCGCGGTCGCGAGCGACGTGCGGAACCACTTGGCCCCTTTCGTCCCCGATGGCTGGCCCGAGATCCCCTTCAGCGTCGACACGAGATCGGGCCGCGTGCTGTGCAGCGCCGGGAACAGGCCGAAGAGGATACCGGTGACGATGGAGAGCGCCGCCGCGAACAGCACCACCGGGCCGCTGATCGAAAAATGCATCGTCTGGGCGGCCCGCGCCGGCATCAGCGACAGGATCAACGCGAGCGTCCAGTGGGCGACGAACAAGCCGGCGACGCCGCCAATCACGGCGAGCACGCAGGATTCGATCAGGAGCTGCCGCACGAGTTGCCAGCGGCTGGCGCCGATCGACAGGCGGATCGCCATTTCCGCGCTGCGCGCTGCCGACCGTGCGAGGAGCAGGTTCGCGATGTTCGCGCAGGCGATGAGCAGCACGAGCGCCGTGACGCCAAGCAGGATCTGCAGCGGCACCCTGGCTTCCCTGGGCACGCTGCTCTGGCCGTGCCCGCCCGGCGTGACGGTCAGCGTCTTCGCGCGGAAGCGCGCCATCGTCTGATCGCTCATCCCCTTCTGCAGCGGCGCTTCGACGTCGTTGATGATGCCGTGGTACGACGCGTTGACCGCCGCGGTCGCGCGCTCGACGGAGACGCCAGGGGCGAGCCGCGCGAACAGGTACGCCCAGTACGATTGGCGGCGCGCAAACCCGCGGAATCCCGGCTCCATCTGCGCGCGCAACGTGATGGGCACGAACACCTGCGGCTGGAGCCCGAGCGTCGTGCCGCTGACTCCTGCGGGGGCGACACCTACGATTGTCAGCGTCTGGCCGTTGACGATCATCGTGCGGTTCAAGACGCTGGGATTCGATCCGAACTGCGTTGACCAGTACGCATGGCTCAGGACGACGACGGGTGCTTCGCCGACCGCGCGGTCATCGTTCGAATCCAGCAGGCGACCGAGCGCGGGCACGAGTTGCAGCACGGGAAAATAGCTGCCCGAGACGAGCAGGCCCTGGCCGCTGATCGTCTGCCCCTCATACGCGAGGTTGGCGCCAAACGGCCGGTGCGCGGCGATACCGGTGAAGACCGTCTGCCCCTTCTGCAGATCGCGGAACATCGGGTAGCTGAACACGTCCTCGCAGCCGCCGGGCTGGCCGCACGATTGGGAGCCCGGTTTGGGACCCGGAGCGGAGAGGTTCACCAGCGTGTCTGGCTGCGGCACGCTCAGCGAGGACAGCAGAATTTCGTTGAAGCAGGAGAAGATCGCGGCGTTGGCGCCAATCCCCAGCGCAAGCGACAAAATCGCGACGGCCGTGACCAGCGGGGTCTTGAACAGCGTGCGGAAGGCGAGCCTCAGGGCAGTCATCCCCACGTGAGACGAAATCGCGGGGCGAATAGTTTACGTTTGCGGCGGGCGGGAGGTCCGATATCATTCGGCGGACGTGCCAACGACGGATCCTCGCGTCGATGCGTATATCGGAGCAGGCGCAGCCGTTCGCCCGGCCGATTCTCCGCCGCATCGGTCGGTTGGTGCACCAGGCGCGTCCTGAAATCGATGCAACTCGCATTTGCAACCACTTCCAACTCTCATGCAGAAAAGAGGAAACGTATGCGTTCAGCCATAGCCGCGATTGCGGCATTCTCGTGTCTCTCGCCGGTGGCCGTGTTCGCGCAGCCCGCGCCGGCGGGCAATCCCGTCAGCAATTCGATCCGCAGCGAGTGGAAGACCGTCGCGGGCTACATCAAGGCGTCCGCGGCCGACATGGACGAGGCGAACTACGCGTTCAAGCCCGTCGATACCGTCCGTACCTTTGGGGCGATCCTCGCGCACGTTGCGGGCGCAAATTACACGTTCTGTGCGGCCGCGAAGGGGGAGAAGTCCCCGCACGCCGAGGGCGATTTCGAGAAGAGCGCCACCACGAAAGCGCAGATCACGAAGGCGCTGAACGATTCCCTCGCCTACTGCGATGCGGCGTTCGCCGCGGCCACCGACGCCACGCTCGGGCAGATGGTCGACCCGCCCTTCGGCACCCAGAAAATCACCAAGGCCGAGGCGCTCATCGGCAACATCGGGCATTGCAACGAGCACTACGGGAACCTGGTGACGTATTTCCGCATCAAGGGCATCGTCCCGCCGTCGTCGAGGCGCCAGTGACCGGCGCGATCCCGCATGCGATGACGACGACCGGGCTGTCGATCGACGGCTATCGTTCGACGCGGACGCTCGGGATCGTGCGCGGCATCACGGTACGTTCCCGGTCGGTGCTGGGTACGCTCGGCGCATCGCTGCAGACGCTCGTCGGCGGCAACATCACGCTGCTGACGGAACTCTGCGAGAAAGCGCGTGGAGAGGCGTTCGATCTCATGCTGCAGCACGCGCAGCAGATGGGAGCGAACGCCGTCGTCACGGTTCGCTACGACGCGACGGAAGTGATGCAGGGCGTGACCGAGGTGCTGTGCTACGGGACCGCGGTCACCGTCGAACGCGTGTGACGAACGTGCGCGGGCGGTTCGTCATGAAGGACGGCCAGGTTTACGGGAGCGGATCATGATGCGTTCGTTCATCGCCGCCGCCATGGCGGCCGGCGCGCTCGTGCAGACATCGCCGGCGCGGTTCGACATCGTCATCGTCAACGGACATGTCGTCGACGGGACCGGAAATCCCTGGTATGCCGCAGATGTGGGGATTCGCGACGGCCGGATCGCCGCGATCGGCCGTCTTGCCGACGCGCCGGCGACGCAGCGCATCGATGCCCGCGGCAAGACCGTTGCGCCCGGGTTCATCGACATGCTCGGGCAGTCGGAGCTGACGGTCCTCGTCGACCCGCACCTGCCATCCAAGATTTTCCAGGGGATCACGACGGAGGTCACCGGCGAAGGGGGATCCGTCGCGCCGTTGAACGACCGCATCATCAAAGCCGACGAGGTCGGCTACAAACATTTGCAGATCGTGCCCGACTGGCGCACCTACGATCAGTACTTCGCCCGCCTCGAGAAGCAGGGCATCGGCATCAATGTGGCCGACTACGTCGGCGCGACGCAGGTCCGCCGCATGGTGCTCGGCGACGACGACAAGCAGCCGACGCCTGCGCAGCTCGACGAGATGAAAGCCCTGGTTCGTGACGCGATGCAGCAGGGCGCGGTCGGCGTGTCGACGTCGCTGCAATACGCCCCGGCGCCGTATGCGACAACGGAGGAATTGATCGCGCTCGCCTCGGAAGCCGCGAAATACGGCGGCATCTACGCCACGCACATGCGCTCGGAGGGGGATACCGTGCTCGACGCGCTGGACGAAGCCATCCGCATCGGCCGCGAAGCGCACATTCCCGTGGAGGTCTGGCACATCAAGGCCGCGGGCAAGCAGAACTTCGGGCGGATGAAGGAGATCGTCGCGAAGATCGAGCAGGCGCGCCGCGAGGGCATCGACATTACAGCCGACACGTATGCGTATCCGGCCTGGTTCAACACGTTCTCGGCGTTCGTGCCGCCGTGGGCCCACGACGGCGGCGACGACAAGCTCATCGAGCGGTTGAAGGATCCCGCGATGCGGGCGCGCATGCGCAAGGACATGCTCACGCCCGGCGGCGGATGGGACAACGAGTGGCAGGAGATTCCGGGCCCGGAATCAGTCCTGATCTGCGTCGTCCAGAATCCCGACCTGAAGTCGATTCAAGGCAAGACGCTGGCGCAGGTCGCGCAGCTCTGGCACGAAGACCCGATCGACGCGCTGTTCGACATCCTGATCAAGGATCACGCCTTCACGTCCGTCGCCGTCTTCGCGATGTCCGAACCGGACATCACGCTTGCCGTCAAACAGCCGTGGGTGTCGTTCGACAACGATTCACAGGGAACGGCCCCGACCGGACTCCTCGGCGAGGAGCACCCGCACCCGCGCGCGTATGGCACCTTCCCGCGCATCCTTCGAAAGTACGTCCGCGAAGATCACGTGCTGACACTCGAAGAGGCGGTCCGTAAAATGACGGCGCTCCCCGCGTCCAAAATGCGCTTCGGCGATCGGGGCGTCCTGAAAGAAGGGATGTGGGCGGATGTCGTCGTGTTCGACCCGGCGACGATCACCGACAAGGCGACCTTCGAACAGCCGAATCAGCTCTCGGTCGGGATGGACGACGTGCTGGTCAACGGCGTTCCTGTCATCGCCGATGGCAAGGCGACGAATGCGCTGCCCGGCAAGGTAATCAGGAGACGGTGATAACTACGCAACACCACAACTTCCAACGACACGAGACGACAACTTTCAAACCTGATCTCCTCGTGAAGTTGGAAGTTGTGAAATTGAGTAGTTGATCTGGCGCGATATAATCCACCGCGCCCCTCCCCATGTCTCTTCAGCCCGGAAGCCGCCTCGGTCCCTACGAAGTCGTGGAACTCGTGGGCGCCGGCGGCATGGGCGAGGTCTATCGCGCGCGGGACACACGCCTTGGCCGGGAGGTGGCGGTGAAAGTCCTTCCGGCGGGCGTTGCGGATCCAGATCGGCTGCGCCGTTTCGAGCAGGAGGCGCGCGCCGCCTCCTCGCTGAACCACCCCAACATCGTGACCATCCACGATATCGGTACGCACGACCTGA
>JAICSD010000189.1 GCA_025937075.1 Vicinamibacteria bacterium
GCCGGTGAACGTGAACAGCTCCTGGGAATGATCGTGCGGACGCCCGGGCTCTCCCTCGCGCTTGTACACGTGAAACACGCTCTCGCCCGCCATCTGGTCGACCGATACGATATACCCTTTGCCGTCGGTGAGCGCGTAGATGCCGAGGCCCTCGCGATCCTGCCGGTAGCCGGTCGTGCCGAACAACGCCAGCTCGCGATTGGCGTCCGGCGCATCCGGATCCGCAGGCCACTTGTGGATGCCCGCTCGCTCGTCCGCGTAGTAGACGTACCCAAGATCGTCGTCCACGGCGATAGCCTCGATTTCACCGGAGCCGCTGAAATTGCCGAAGCGCCGCACGAACGTTGCCGTGACGCGTCCGGTTCCGTCATCGGAGAGGCGGTACTGCCAGAGATAATTCTGTCTGGGACCTGCCTTCGGCGACACAATCGCGAAAATTGCGCCGTCCGTGCGGCGTCGATAGAGACCGATTCCCATCGGCGCGCCCTGGTCGCCCGGCGCGCCTTCGAGAATCGCCATGCGTCCCGCGGAAATGTCGCGCAGGCCGCTCCCGTCGGGGGCAATGGCATACACGCGAAGCCGTCGTCCGTTGCGCTCCGTGAGCACGGCGATGTCGGTTGGCGACCGGCCGAGATCCAACCCGTACTCCACGTCGACGTTGTTCGGACGGTCGGGGCCTTTGAGGAGCTGCCGGAGCTTGCCGTCGAGGCCGAAGACGGCGAGGGCGCCGTCGGGGCTCGCCACCTTCATCGTGCCGACGATCAAGCTCTGCGCCGGGTCGGCGCGGTCTACCCAGATCGCAGGGTCGTCCGGATCGCGAGGCAATGGCTCGGTCGTCCCTGCGGCATGCACGGCCGCGGGAGTCGCGGCCGTTGGTCCGCCGGCGGGCACGGATGCCGCGGGGACATTGCACGCGGCGGTGAGACACCCGGCAACAGAGAAACGAACGATCGCTGCACGGATCATGGATCCATCAAAAGTCTATCTTCATGCCAAAGTTCGTGCACGATCCCATTGCGGGAGGGACGACTTCACTTAGAATTCCAAGAGAAGGATCCCGTATGCACACCGAAAGACTCACCGTCGCGCAGGCGCTGATCAGATTTCTCGCCGTCCAGCGGGTTCGCCGCGACGATCGCGAGCACGATTTCTTCGGCGGCGTGTTCGGCATCTTCGGCCACGGCAACGTCGCAGGCATTGGTGAAGCGCTGCTGCACCGGCCGGCAGGGCTGCGTTACTACCTGCCGCGCAACGAACAGGCGATGGTGCACACCGCCGCGGCGTTTGCGAAGGCCAGCAACCGCCTGCGCGCGCTGGCGTGCACGACATCGATCGGTCCTGGCGCGACGAACATGATCACCGGCGCGGCGCTCGCGACGATCAACCGGCTGCCGGTACTGCTGCTGCCGGGCGACATCTTCGCGACGAGGCGCCCCGATCCCGTGCTTCAGCAGCTCGAATCCTCGCAGTCGCGCGATATCTCCGTGAACGATTGCTTCAAACCGGTGTCGCGCTACTGGGATCGCATCAATCGGCCGGAGCAGCTTCCGTCGGCCCTGCTCGAAGCGATGCGCGTGCTCACGTCGCCGGCGGACACCGGCGCCGTGACGCTCGGGTTCCCTCAGGACGTGCAGGCGGAAGCGTTCGAGTACCCCGCGTCGCTGTTCGAGCGACGCGTGTGGACGATCCCGAGAAACAGGCCGGACGAGGGTGCCGTTGCTGCAGCGGCGCGCGCGATTCGCGCGTCCTCGACGCCGTTCATCGTCGCTGGCGGCGGCGTGCTCTACAGCGAAGCCATGCCCGCGCTCGATCAATTCGTGCGGGCGACCGGTATTCCCGTCGGTGAGACACAAGCAGGAAAGGGATCGCTGCCGTTCGATCATCCGCAGGCGGTCGGTGCCATTGGAGCCACCGGGACGTCCGCGGCGAACCGCCTTGCGCGTGATGCGGATCTCGTGCTCGTGATCGGCTCGCGCCTGAGCGATTTCACGACCGCCTCGAACACCGCGTTCGGTCGTCCAGGTGTGCGGTTCGTGTCGATGAATGTGACGGAGCTGGATGCGTTGAAGCTGCAGGCGCTGCCGCTCATCGGTGACGCACGCGTCGGGCTCGACGAGCTGGGCGCGGCGCTCGCCGGCTGGCACGTGAGCGACGCGTACGCTGCCTCGATCGCGTCCGGGAAGGGCGAGTGGGAGCGTGAGGTCGATCGCATCTACAGTCCGCAGCCGGGACCGGTCATCGGTCAGGGCGAAGTGATTGGAATCCTGAACGGGTTCACTGAACCGACGGATACCGTGCTGTGCGCGGCCGGAAGCCTTCCCGGGGATCTCCACAAGTTGTGGCGGACGCGGACCCCCGGGGGATACCACCTCGAGTACGGCTACTCCTGCATGGGGTACGAGATCGCCGGCGGCCTCGGCGTGAAGCTTGCGCGTCCCGAGCGCGAGGTCTACGTGATGGTCGGTGACGGATCGTACCTGATGATGGCGCAGGAGATTGCGACGGCGGTGCAGGAAGGCGTCAAGCTCACGATCCTCGTGCTGGACAACTACGGCTTCGGGAGCATCGGCGGCCTCTCAGCTTCTGTGGGCTGCGGCGGATTCGGGACGCGCTATCGCCAGCGCGGGCCGTCCGGAGAGCTGGACGGGCGCTGCGTGGAGGTCGATTACGCGGCGAACGCCGCATCGATGGGCGCCCACGCCGTTCGTGCGGCAACGCGCGACGAGATCGCGCGCGCGCTCGACGAGGCGCGCGATCGTGAGGGCGTCAACGTGATCGTGATCCCCGTCGATCGCGAGAAGCGTGTGCCGGGCTACGAATCCTGGTGGGACGTTCCGGTCGCCGAAGTCTCGACCATTGCGGACGTCCGGCGCGCGCGCGCGGAGTACGAGCAGGCGAAGCGTCAGCGCGTCACGCTGCGCTGACGCGTGTCGGTTGTTGGTTATCGGTTGTGGGTTATCGGTTGTTGGAATTTCGGCATTCGGCATTGACCGATAACCGACAACCCGCAACCTGCAACCCGCAACCAACAACCGACCACTGACAACTGACAACCGACAACCGACAACCGACTACCGGACAACCGACAACCGGCAACCTCTGAGATGACCCAACCGACCGTTCACGTCGCCAACGCGCCCTGCTCCTGGGGCGCCCTCGAATTCAATTGGGCGGGTTCCCGGCCGCCGTTCGCCCGCGTGCTCGATGAAATGGCGTCCACCGGCTATGTGGGGACCGAGCTGGGTCAGTGGGGTTTCATGCCGACCGAGCCCGAGACGCTCAGCCGCGAGCTCGGCGGGCGCGGCTTGTCGCTCGTCGGTGCGTTCGTTCCGGTGCGGCTGACGGTCGAGGCGGATCACCAGTCGGGCATCGACGAGGCGATTCGCGTGGGACGTCTGCTCGCAGCGTCCGGCGGCGCCACGCCCTTCGTCGTCCTCGCGGACGCCACCGCACGCGATCCCGAGCGCACACGGATTGCCGGCCGCGTCCGTCCGGATCAGGGCCTCGATGCGAAGGGCTGGGACACGGTCGCGAGGGGCGCGAACCGGATCGCGGGCGACGTGAAGAAGGCGACGGGGCTGCGCACCGTCTTCCACCATCACTGCGCAACGTTCGTCGAGACGCCGAAGGAGATCGACGAGCTGATGTCGCGCACCGATCCCTCGCTGCTCGGCCTCTGCCTCGACACGGGCCATTGCACGTTCGGCGGCGGCGATGCCGTGAAGACGCTCGAACGCTGGCGCGACCGCGTGTGGCACGTGCATCTGAAGGACTGCGATCCCGAAGTGAAGGCGCAGTCCGCGCACGAGTCGTGGGACTATCAGGAGTCCGTCGGCCACGGGGTGTTCTGCGAACTGGGAAAGGGCAGCGTGGATTTTCCGGCGATCCTTTCATCGCTTCGATCGACCGGTTACAACGGCTGGCTCGTCGTCGAACAGGACGTGCTCCCCTCAATGGGCATGCCCGCCGAAAGCGCCGCCCGCAACCGCGCGTACCTGAAATCGATCGGCGTGTAAACTCCCAACTCCCAAATCCTCAATCCCCAATCCGGACCCCGGACGCCGGATCTCGTACCACCCCGCACCCCGTATTCCGCACCCCGCACTCCGCACCCCGCACACGCACCCGCTCCTTGCATGTCCGCGCCGGCGCTCCTCGCCGCGATCCCGCTGCTCGCGGGCGTCCTGACCGGCTGTGCGCTGTCGATCGATCCTCGCCTCGGTCTGCCGTTCCTGGCAGCGATGTGGGTGGGCGCGGCGTGCTGTCTGTGGCGAGGGTGTCCGCGTTCGTTCGTGGCTTGTTGCGCGTGCGGATTCGCCGCCGCGGGCGTCGCGCTCTCGACGCGCGCCGTCTCGGACGCCTTTCATCCGTCGCTTCTCGAGCGGTTTCAGCACTCGGACACTTCGCAGGCGGTCCGGATTACCGGTACATTTCGCGAGGACGCGGCCGTCACGCCGTTCAGCGTGTCGGCCGCGATCGACGTCGTCCGCATCGAGACGCGGGAGGGCGTCTCGAGGGTCGAGGGAGGACTGCGCGCGTCGATCGCCGGTTCCATGGCGGTCTCGCGCGCCGACGCGTGGCGGCAGGGACGGACGGCGACGTTCGAGGCCCTGCTGCGCGAACCACTCGACTACCGGAACATCGGCGTGCCTTCCGATCGGGATCGCCTCGCTCGTCAGGGGATCGCGCTTTTTGCCACCATCAAGAGCGCAGCACGTGTCGGAAATCTCACCCCTGGGTCATTCGCCGCGGAAGCCGCCGCCGCGTTTCGCGCCGCCGTGCGCCGCGCGGTCAGCGACGAGGTGGGCTGCTGGAGCCGTCGGTCCGCAGGGGTCGTGACCGCCATTCTCATCGGCGACCGGACGGGGCTCGATCCCGCCGATGAGCGGCGCCTTCAGGCGGCCGGCACGTACCACGTCATCGCGATCTCCGGCGGCAACATCGCGCTGTTGACGATGATGGTGGTGGCGGCCGGACGAGTGTTGAGGCTGCCACGGCGCGCGACGGCGGCGAGCGCCATCGTCATTCTGGTGTTCTACGGCTATGCGGCGGGCCTCGCCTCGTCGGTCTTGCGAGCCACGTCGGCAGGAGTCCTGTACCTCACCGCACGCGTCCTCGATCATCGTTCCGCGGCGCCGGCCGGGGCGCTAAACGCGCTGGCGGTTGCGGGAGCATTGGCCGCGATTGCCAGCCCGCTCTCGATTCAGGATGCCGGGTTCCTGCTGTCCTTCGGGGCGACGCTCGGCATCATCATCGCGGTCGAGCGGCTCGCGCCGCGGACGCCCCGCGAGCGCCAGCGGAACGCCCGCGATCGATTCATCGCCGCCGCGCTGCACGCGATCCGCGCGCTCGCGGCAGCAACGGTCTGTGCAGAGCTCGCACTCGCGCCGATCAGCGCGCGCCTGTTCGGCCGCGTCAGTCTTGCCGGGCTCGTCCTCAACTTCGCCGCCATTCCGTTGATGGCGATCATTCAGGTCGCGGGCATGGCGGCCGTCCTGCTCCATGCGCTGCTCCCGGCCGCCGCGCGCGGTTGCGGCTGGTTCGGGCACCTCGGCACAACGGCGCTCCTCCAATCCGCGTCGCTCGTTGATTTCTGTCCGTCGCTCGTGATCGACGTGCCGCCGCCGGCGGCGCTTCCAATCTTCTGTTGGTACGCAGCCTGGACGGCGTGGCTGGTCTGGCGGCGCGAGCCTCTCGTCCGTCGCACTGCGCTCGTTGTCGTCCTGATCGTGACCCTCCTCGTCGCGTGGAGTCCGGCCCTCCTGCGCGCGGAGCGGGTGTCCGCATCGCCGCCCGGATGGGTACGCATCGCGTTCCTGGATGTCGGTCAGGGTGATTCGACAGTCGTGCTGCCGCCGGCTGGCTTACCGCTGATCGTCGACGCCGGCGGCGCGCCCGGTTCGACGTTCGATGTCGGCCGCCGAGTGACGCTGCCAGCGCTCTGGGCGCTCGGTGTGTCACGTGTCGAGGCGCTCGTGTTGACCCACGGCGATCCCGATCACATTGGCGGCGCGCAGGCGGTGATCGACGCCCTGTCGCCGCAGGCCGTCTGGGAAGGGATTCCGGTTCCGCGTCACCTCCCGATGCAGCAGCTTCGGACCATTGCCGCGAGGCGCGGCGTCGCGTGGAAAGCGGCCAGGACCGGAGACGTGCTGGATCTCGGGTGGTTCAGCCTTCGTGTTCTGCACCCCGCCAACCCTGACTGGGAGCGGCAGAAGGTGCGCAACGACGATTCGATCGTGCTGGAACTGCGCGCCGGCGACGTCGCCTTTGTGCTGCCGGGGGACATCACGCAGGCAGTCGAGCCGGACGTGGTGAGAGCGTTCACGCCCGCGGCGCTGACGATCGTGAAGGCGCCGCACCATGGCAGCGCCGGCAGCAGCTCTCGCGCATTCATCGAGGCGACGCGTCCCGCGGCGGTCGTCTTCAGCGCAGGTCGCCGCAACCCGTTCGGGCATCCTGCTGCGGCCGCGATCGAGCGTTACCGTGCCGCCGGCGCGCGCGTGTTCAGGACCGACGAGGACGGCGAGGTCATTGCGGACACCGATGGGCGGCAGGTGGTGATCTGGACATGGAGCGGGAGGAGGGAAGTGCTTACTGCGCCTGTCGCTGCCTCACGGCCGACGGCTCCTCACGAAGATCACGAAGGGACGAAGATCACGCAGGACTAAAATATGTTGAAAACAGGTATTCCGCCGATTCCGGACGAGATTGAGCAGATTGGCTACCGCACGGTCGGTTGTGCGATCACGGTTCACCGGTTCCTCGGACCAGGGTTCAAAGAAAAGATTTATCACGACGCATTGGGTCTGGAACTGAACGAAGCTGGCCTGAAGTTCGAGTGCGAGAAACAGATCTCCGTTCCAGGCGGTTGCGCCCCTTCCACCATCGGCAGGTGGTGTCGTATTTGAAGGCGGCGGATCTACGCCTCGGGTTGCTGATCAACTTCAACGTGACCGTACTTCGGGACGGCATCCGGCGAATAGTGGTTTGAAAAAGTTTTCATCTTGGTGGCCTTTGTGCGCTTAACGGTCTTCGTGATTAGGCCGTCGGCCCGTCTTCACGTCGCCCCAAATGGCTTCCAGCTGCTCCAAGTTCATTTCCGCGAACGTCCGTCCCTCGTGGTGAACCCGCTGTTCGAGCGCCTCGAAGCGCGTCGTGAACTTCTCGTTGGCGCGGCGGAGTGCGGACTCCGGCTCGATCCCGAGCTTTCGCGCGAGATTTGCAATCGCGAAGAGCAGGTCTCCCATCTCTTCTTCCGCGCGCGCTGAACCTTCGCGCGCGAGCGCGTCGCGCAGTTCGTCGACCTCCTCCTGAATTTTTTCGATCACGCCCTCGGTGTGAGCCCAGTCGAAGCCAACCGCGGCGACGCGCGTTCCGATCTCGTGCGCCCGCAGCAGCGCCGGCAGGGACCGCGCGAGACCGCCCAGGAGTGATCGCCGGCGCCCCGCGTCGATCTGCTCCTGCGCCTTGATCTGTTCCCACTGTCGCACGACCTGTCGGGCGGTCTTCAGCGGGCGTCCCTTCGGATCGAACACGTGCGGATGCCGGCGGATCAGCTTCGCCGTGATCGCGTTCAGCGAGTCGACGATCGTGAACGCCCCTTCATCCGCGCAGATCTGCGCGAGGAATACCCCTTCGAAGAGCAGGTCCCCAATCTCTCCCGCGAGCGCCGCGCGGTCACCGCGATCGATCGCCTCGAGCACCTCGTGCGTCTCTTCCAGCACGAAGCCGCGAAGGCTCTCGATCGTCTGCTCGCGGTCCCACGGGCACCCGCGCGGACCGCGCAGGTGCGCCATGATCGTGACGAGCGACGCGAATGCGCGTCCGGCGGCCGCTGGGCGCGCAGTGATCCGTGCCGTTCGTTTCCGTTTCGCGCGGCCTTGTGTCCGCGTGCTGCCGGCTCGTGTGGTGTGCGTCTTGGGGCGGCGCCGAGGCATCGAGCCGACTATGCTAGCATCGCGAAGTGGACACACCGGAATCATCCGGAATCTCGTTCGCAGGATTCCTGCTCTCGCTGGCGACCACCGCGGCCGTCCACTTCGGCGACGTGCCGGATCCGGACAGCGGCGAGCGCATCGAACCCAACCTGACCGCCGCGTCGCAGATGATCGAGATCATCGCGATGCTGCAGGAGAAAACGCGGGGCAACCTGACGGACCCCGAAGCCAAGTTCGTCGAGGATCTCCTCTA
>JAICSD010000395.1 GCA_025937075.1 Vicinamibacteria bacterium
ATCCTCAGCTGGCTCGTGGCGGCCGTCATCTCCATCGCGATCAACGGCAGCCGGAGCCTGCCGAACTATTTCGTCCAGGCGAACCCGGCCCTGGCGTTTGCCGCGAGCGCGGGGTTGGCGACGATGGCAGCCGTGCGCTGGCCGCTTCGCGGTGCGGTCGCGGCCGTACTCGTCGCGGCGCTGTGGCGGGTGGGCGCCGACACGCCGGTCTGGGGCATGCGGCTGGCCGGGCTGCCCGGCCTCGTGTACAACGTCCGCTACGACTGGCGCTATCTCACGGGGCGGACGGATCGCGACGAATATCTCGAGCGCTTCAGCGGCCAGAAGCACGACGTGCTGGAAAACGCGGCGCTCGTGCAGTACATCCGTCAGGCGACCTCGCCCGCGGACCCGGTGTTCGTGTTCGGCTTTTCAGGCGGAAGCGTCTGCTGGCTCAGCGACCGGCTCAGCTCCTCGCGGTTCTTCTGGAGCCTGCCGGTGATCATCGAGTTCGCGGCGGATCGGGCCGGTTACGGACCCGCGGGTCTTCTCGAGGACCTGCGGCAGCGTCCGCCGGCAGTGATCGCGTTGCAGAAGGAGCAATGGCGGTCGTACGACTTCTTCATGAGCAACGACCTGTTGCGCCGGTGGCTCGAGGCAAACTACAGGCTCGATCACGAGAGCCGCATGTTCTCCGTCTGGCTGCCCAGGTGACACGGCAATGCTGTCGCTGATCATCCCGGTGTACAACAACCGCGATAGTCTTCCGCGCCTGCTGGAGGAGGTCGCGGCGCTCAGCCCGCGCCTGTCCGCAGATGTGGAAATCGTCTTCGTGGTGGACGGAGCGACGGACGGGTCGCTGTCGTACTTGCGCGAGCAGCTTCCATTCTGCGGCGAGCCGAGTCGTCTGGTGGAGCTGAGCCGTAATTTCGGATCGTTCGCGGCAATCATGGCCGGCCTCGAGGAGGCAAGCGGCGACGAGATGGTCGTCATGTCCGCTGACCTGCAGGAGCCTCCCGAGCTGGTGCTCGAATTTCATCGGCTCCTCGCCGCTCGGGACGCGGACGTCGTCCTGGGTGTGCGAACGGGGCGCGCCGATCCGTGGTGGTCCCGCTGGCCGTCGGAAAGCTTCTGGGCCGTGTATCGCCGCTTCGTGGTACGCGAGATGCCGCGCGGCGGCGTCGACGTGTTTGGCTGCTCGCGTGAAGTGCGAACAAAGCTGCTGGAGCTGACGGAGGCGCACACGAACCTCGTCGCGCTCGTCCTGTGGCTCGGGTACAGGCGCGCCTTCGTTCCGTACGAGCGGCGGCCTCGGCTGGAGGGGCGGAGCGGCTGGACGCTCGCCCGCAAGCTGCGTTACGCCGTGGACAGCATCTTCAGCTTCACCGACTTGCCCATTCGCGCGCTGCTCCTGCTCGGCGTTCTGGGAACGACATTGGCCGTGATCGCCGGCGTCGCCGTGTTCGTCGGGTGGGCACTCGGCGCGATTCCGGTGCGGGGATACACGCCGCTGATGCTCGCCATCATGTTCTTCGGCGGCCTGACCGCGCTCGGGTTCGGCATCACCGGCCAGTACCTGTGGCTTTCCCTGCAGAACGCCCGCAGGCGGCCGAACTTCATCGTGAAGTCATCGACCGTTTTCGCCGGTCAACGGCGGATCGCGGCAAGGAATTCTTCGTAGTCGCGGATGTAGTCGGCCGCGTCGTACGGATCCGAGGCCAGGACGAGCAGCAGAGCATCGGACGAGTATTGATATTGCACGGCCCACACGAGCGGCGGCACGTACAATCCCACGTCGGGCCTGTCGAGCAGAATCTCTTCCGACGCGCTTCCATCGTCGACGACCACGTGCAGCGAACCGCGCGCGCAGACGAGGAGCTGGTGCAAGGTGCGGTGCGAATGTTCGCCGCGTACTTCCTTGCGCGGCACGTCGAACACGAGGAAGTACCGTTTCGGAACGAATGGGAGGTGCTTTGGAAACTCCGCGGCCGACAGCGTGCCGCGCAAGTCGACAGCGAGCTCCAGGCGATGGAGCGTCACGCCGGCCACGGACGTCGGGGTTACGGCGCCTGCCGGCTCGGAGATCGCCGGAGCACGCCGTTCGGCCGGCTGCCGCGCCGCGTCGACATAGCCGACGATCTGCGCAGGGTTGCCGAGGACGATGGCCTTCGACGGCACGTTCTGTGTGACGACCGCTCCTGCGCCAACGATGGCGCGCGTACCTATTCGGAGTCCGGGCAGAACGACGGCGCCGCCGCCGATGGACGCGCCGCGCTCGATCCACGTCTCCAGCGGCGGTTGCGGATGCTTGCTTCGCGGATACTTGTCGTTCGCAAACGACGCGTTCGGCCCGATGAAGACGTCGTCGGCAACGCGCAGCCCGTCCCAGAGGTGCACACCGCACTTGATCGTCACGCGATCGCCGACGATCACATCGTTCTCGATGAACACGTGATCGCAGATGTTGCAATCGGATCCGATGCGCGCGCCCGGGAGCACGTGCGCGAACGCCCACACGCGCGTCCCGTCGCCGATGTTCGTGCTTTCGCACAACGAGCGCTCGTGCCTGAAGATCCCGCGAGGCGCACTCGGCCGATTCGACATATCTGGCGTGCGATAATAGCCGACTCTGCACTGATCCAGGGCATCACGCAAGGCGCTTCCGGCTCCGCATGACTCGACATTCGTACGATCTGTTCGTCGATTCCCGCTTCGTGCAGGAATATCGCGCGAGTCCTCTCGTCCTCGTCGATGCAGGCGCGCGCGGTGGACTGAAGCGGAACTGGGCGGCTGCGAAGCCGCACCTCAGGACGATCGGCTTCGAACCCGACGCCCGCGAGTACGCGCGGCTCATGGAGCGTCCCGAGGCCAGCGACGCGCTGCTGTTCGATGTCGCGCTCAGCAATCAACCGGGACGCATCCGGTTGTATGTGGCACGCGACCGCGGCCTGACATCGATATTCGAGCCGGACCGACGCTTCCTCGACGGCTTTCCGGAGGCGGACCGTTTCGCCACGGTCTCGGTCGAAGAGGTGGCAGCGGACACGCTCGACAACCTGCTGCGCAGCCGCAACATCGACGACGTCGACTTCGTGAAGGCGGACACGCAGGGAAGCGAGTTGCTGGTGCTCCAGGGCGCGGAGCACGTTCTCGTCTCGTCCGCGGTCGGCGTGGAAGTCGAGGCGGAATTCACGCCGATCTACAAGGGACAGCCGCTCTTTGCGGACGTGGACACGTTCATGCGGCGTGCCGGGTATCACCTCTTCGATCTCAGGCCCTGCTTCTGGAAGCGGAGCATCGGACGTGATGCGGGCGGTCCGTACGGCCAGATCATCTGGGCCGATTCGCTGTACCTCAAGACGCTGCCCGCGCTCGAGGCGACGGTTGCGGGCCTCGAGCCTTCCCGCCGCAAGAGCAAGGCGCTCAAGGCGATCTCGATCGCGCTCCTGTACGGGTACTGCGATTACGCGCTCGCGATTGCGCACGCGCTCCGTTCGTCGTTCAGCGACGACGAGCTCAGGGTGATCGAGCATCGCCTAAGCGCTGTCAACCTGGAGCGCGGCGCGCTCTCCCGCATACCGGGGCGGAGACGCGTCGCATCGGCGCTCGGGCGATTAGCGAAGGCGCTGCGTCCGCGCAGCAGCGGCTGGTCCGTCAGCCAGCGGGGGCTCGGAAACGTCCGCTGACGCGGCGCCGGTGGTGCTCGCGCCCAGATCGTCGCCCGCCGGTTCGGAGGGGGTGGCGACGATTTCGCCCGCCATTTCGACCTGGGTCGGATCCGGCGGCCGCGCACGAAGGCCGCGACGCTGCAGCACTCGCTGCCACAGCTCACGCAGTGCTCCGATCTCGCCGGCGTGGAAGAATCCCGTCACGAACAGCGATGCCACGTACGCCACGACCATCACCGTGCCGTGCAGAAGCAGGCTGAACACGGCCAGTCGCATGTGCGGCACCAGCAGGTCCGATGCGACGTACGCGGCCACGCCAGCGACCGCCACGCGAAAGAGGCGGCTCCACTCGTACGGAATCGGATACAGGTGGAACGAGAAGCCGACCGTCACCAGGGCAAGCGTGGCGTACGCAATCGTGTTGGCCCACGCGGCGCCGAGGACGCCGAACCTCGGAATCAACAGCCAGTTCGCGAGGAGGCTCGCACCAGCGGCAATCCCCGTCGCAATCGGATACCGCGTCGTGCGTTTCGTAATCACGAGGCCGATCGAACCAACGAGATACACGCCCTGGAACATCACGCCCAGCGCGATCCACGGCGTCACGCGCGCGGCATCGTGAAATTCACTCGTCGTCGTCAAGCGCACGATGTCGGCGGCGACGGAGCACAGACCGCCGGCCAGCAGCACCAGAACGGCGAGG
>JAICSD010000243.1 GCA_025937075.1 Vicinamibacteria bacterium
CATTCGGGTCCTCGGCGTCGGCGAGCAGCCGGCTCCTGGAGCACCCCGATGCCTGGCGCATCCGCCGCACGGTTTCATCGACCGCGCTCAGGACTTCACCGCGCTTGTGCGGCTGCGCGCGAAAGCTCATCGACGCAACGAGCATGGTGGGGATCACTAATGCTTCTCGAGCTTGACGTTCTGCAGCCTGACAGGTTCGCTCGCGTAGTTCTCGAGCTCCAGGACGTTCTGCTTCTTGTCCAGGGAGATCTTCGTCGCGACCGACATCTTGCCCTCGCCCTTGCCGTCCGGGGAGAGGTGGATCTCGATGAGCGTGAACGGATAGTCGATCGAGCGCGGCTGGTTCCGCGCCTCGGCGAAACCGATCGGCCGATCGGTCGCGATGATGATCTTGCTGCCCCCCTCGTCGAGCGGCACCTGCCGCGCGAAGTGCAGGTCGTAGCCGATCGACGTCGGCAGCCGGATGTAGCCGACACGCTTCATGTCCTGAAGCGCGTCGAGCAGCTTCGACGGCCCCCGCTCCTTGAAGGTAGTGATGAGCTTCTGCCGCTCCTCTTCGGTTGACCATCCGTCGATCGCGATGTCGACCGTGGAATTGGCGCCCGTCGCGATGTTGCTCATGTTCACGGCCCACGCGGTGAGCCGCAGCGGCGTTCCGAGGTCCTTCTGAGGGCTCGCGGCGCCGCCGAGCGCGAAGGCTGCGAGCACGAACGGACACAACGTCAGACTGGCGCTCCTGAACACATCACCCTCCCAGCGCGCTGCGACTGTGCAACGGATTTGCCGTGCGAGGACGGCGTTTTCGGCGCGGAGCCGAGGTCTGCGGCCAACGGCCCACGAAGGGCCGCGGGCCGGCGGCGGATTCCGCAGTCCGTGCGCACGGGCGTGGCGGGAATCCACCTGAACGAATGCCTTCGGTCGTGGCGCGCGATTGGAGGCATCAGGTGCCCCCTATGGCAATCGCAGGCATCGTTCCGACATGGACCGCGATCCCTACGACGGGACAGCAGGACTGGAACACGATGTTCCGGCCATCGAAGAACTGCTGGCCGCGCGCCACGATTTGTCGCGGATCCCACGCGCCCTCGAAGCAGTCGAGCTGGCGTGCGGCGGAAACCCGGACCAGCCGGCAGCAGACGTCTTGCAGTCGTCACGGAATTGATCCGTCATGCCCGGACCGGACATGTGGCCGCGATGCTGCTGGCGACGTCGCTCGTCGCGTCGCCGTGCGCCGCCGCGAGGACGGATGTCTCCGCTTCGTTGGGACGCTGCGCTCGCCGCTTGCAGGCATGCTGCAAGTCGGCGGATCCGCGGGTGACCAGCTGCAGCTCCCGAGCGTCGTCGCGATTCGTCCCGACCGTACCGACGTCCTCGACCGCATCGACGGCTCGCTCGAGCTTCAGCTCAATGTCGCGCGGGCCAACAATCAGAAACAGTGGTCGCTTGCCGGTAACGCGCAGTACAGCGGGCTGCGATGGTTTCACCTTCGTTCAGTACAGCGCGTTCCGCCGCCGCTCGCCGAAGCTCGATTCGACGATCACGTTTGCTCTCGTTCCGAGCCTCACGGATGCCGGACGCGTTCGTGGCGAGCTGAACGTGTCGATCTCCGTCGAAGTCATTCACAACTTCTTCGTCGGACTGAGCGGCTTCGACACGTTCGACAGCGGGCCGCCGGACACGTCGCTCACGAAGAACGACTACGGTGTGACGCCCTCGCTGCGCTGGAAGTTCTGACTACTTCGGTTCTGCCCGTTCAACCGAGATGGCGGCAGCCTGGGTGAAGGTGATGTCTATCTTGTCGCCGGGCTTCACACCTTCGAGGTTGGCCTTGTCCTTGACCTTGCGTGTGACGGTCCGGCCGTCCGACGTCTTGACGGTGATCGATGGCGCGTCCGCATCGACCGACACGACTTCGACGGTCGCGGTCGATCGTTGAGCCATCGTGCCGCCAGGGAGATCGCCGGGTGCGCGTGTCGCCATGCCCGCCGTCCCTTCCGGGCTGGGTGCGGCCCCGGGCTTTCGCACCTGGAACACGTAGGACTCGTGGTACGCCACCTTCACCGTGTCGCCAACCTGCAGCGCGTCGAAGCGCTGCACGTCGGACGGGACGTAGACCGAGTTTTCCGTGCCGTCCTCCATGCGGAGCGTCATCGTGCGGTGGTCCTTGTCGATCGCCTGCACTTTCGCGGTGGCCGTGACCGTTTCGGCTTTGGAGACGGCCTGTTGCGCAGCGGGAGCAGCGATCGCGAGGAGTACGGAGAGGGAGACTATAGGAATCGCGTGCATGGATCCTCCTTGCGCGCGTGGTGCAACGCGGATGCCGCCGATCTGCGTCGCACGCGTCCTCCTCACGCGCCGAAACCGCTGTAACATCGAAGCTCCAGGCGAGCCAGCCACGATTTGTCGTGGGCACGACGCCGGCTGCACGCCGTTCGTCCTGCCTGTGCGCGCGGTCTCTGGAAATCCGGCGGGCGCGGATGTTCTTGCATCGCCGGGCACGGCCGGCATAACCGTGCGCGTCTACAACGAACGCGTCGAGGCGACCGTGCCCGCGCCGAACACGGCCTGATCGCTCATGGCTAAGAACCGACTCGAGAGGCTGATCGAACCATACGTCGTCCGGGACGGCTCCCGGTTCCGCCTCAAACAGATCGACCCGGGTGATACGCGCGGGTTCAATCCCGACAAGCCCGCTGCGGCCGGAATTCTGCAGGAGGGCGTGACTCGACTGCGCGAACTGCAGGAGATGCTCTACGCGCAGGATCGATGGGGCGTGCTGCTGATTTTCCAGGCCATGGATGCCGCGGGCAAGGACGGCGCGATCGAACACGTCATGTCGGGCGTGAACCCGCAGGGCTGCCAGGTCTTTTCGTTCAAGCAGCCCTCGGCGGAGGAGCTCGATCACGACTTCCTGTGGCGCAGCATGATCCGGCTGCCCGAGCGCGGCCGCATCGGCATCTTCAACCGCTCGTACTACGAGGAGGTCCTCATCGTCCGCGTGCACAGGGAAATCCTGGACGCGCAGCGTCTGCCTCCCGCGCTCGTCACGCGTCGCATCTGGAAGGAGCGCTTCCAGGACATCAACGCGTTCGAGCGTTACCTCGCGCGCAACGGGTACGTCATCCGGAAGTTCTTCCTCCACATTTCGAGGAAGGAGCAGACCAGGCGCTTCGAGAAGCGGCTCGACGAACCGGAGAAGCACTGGAAGTTTTCGCTGGGCGACGTGCGCGAGCAACAGCACTGGAACGATTATCACGACGCCTACGAAGACGCGATCCGGCACACGGCGACACCGCATGCGCCCTGGATCATCGTCCCCGCGAACAAGAAATGGTTCGCGCGATGGGTCGTTGCCGCAACGATCGTCGAGGCGCTGAAAGGCCTCGATCTCTCGTTCCCGAAGATGTCGCCGGCGAAGAAGCGAGAGCTGGCGGCGGGCCGGCGCATGCTGCGGCGGTAGGTGCACCGCGGTGCTAGAATTCGTCTGACCTTGCGCAGCGTCTTCGGCGCACTGCGTGCACATGATTCCGCCAACCGTCTTCGTGGTGGACGATGACCCTCCACTGCGCACAGCGGTGTCGAGGTTGCTTGCGTCCGTCGGATTGACCGCCCAGACCTTCGGCAGCGCCGAGGAGTTCAGGCGGGACGTTGACCCGCTTCGTCCCGGCTGTCTGATCCTGGACATCCGCATGCCGGGATCGAGCGGG
Organism: Vicinamibacteria bacterium; assembly: GCA_025937075.1. The sequence continues at coordinate 3,708 of JAICSD010000243.1, forward strand.
TTGGAACTGCAGCGCCAGCTGGTCCAGGCCGGGTACGAATTACCCATCATCTTCGTGACGGCGCATGCGGATGTCGCGCTCGCCGTACGCGCCATGCGGGCGGGAGCCCTCCAGGTCTTCACCAAACCATTCGACGATCAGGCACTCCTCGATGCGGTCCACGAGGCGCTGGCGCGCGATGGACGGCATCGGGCGGAGCTGCGCGAGCTGCAGCATCTCCGGGATTGCTTTGCGACGTTGACCGCGCGCGAGCAGCAGGTCATGGCTCTCGTCGTGACCGGCAGGTTGAACAAGCAGATCGCGTCCGAGCTGGGTACCTCCGAGAAGACCGTGAAGGCGCATCGCGCGCAAGTCATGCACAAGATGCGCGCGGCGTCGATTGCCGATCTCGTGCGGATGGCCGATCGATTGACGTCCGGCGCGGGGGCTTCACCGTCCGACGGGTAGCCGCGCCTCGCCACGGGCATTGGACCAAAGTCCAATCTGCTGTGCCTTTGGTCCAATGGCATAGCGTTCCACCCGCCCGTATAGTCCCAAGCTGTACTGGTGCTTCCATGAAGTACTTTCTGTCGTATCGGTTCGACGAGCGGCAGGGCGTCGCGTGGCGGGGTTCCCGGCCCGTCGAGATCACGCGCAAGGCGGCCGGCGTCCTGCGCTGCCTGATCGATCGTGCGGGCACGACCGTCTCCCATGACGAGATTCTGGCGAGCGTCTGGCCCGACGCGCACGTCCAGCCCGACAACATCAAGGTGCTCGTGCGCGAGCTTCGCCGCGCGCTCCACGATGATCCGCACGCGCCATTTCTGATCCGCAACGATCCCGGGCGCGGCTACACGTTCATTGCGCCGGTGTCGGAGGTGCCGCTGCCCCTGGGTGACGAACACGACGGGAGCCGCTCGTCCGTGTTCGTGAACCACGCCGAGGACATGGTGAAGCTTGCCGATGGGCTGGCCGACGCCTTGCGCTGCAGCCTGGTCGTCATCGAAGGGGAGCGCGGCATTGGCAAGACGGCGCTGTGCGATGCGTTCCTGCAGTACGCGCGATCGATGCCGTCAGTGCACTTCTGCTACGGGCAGTGTTTGAAGCACGTGGGCGCCGCGGAACCGTATTCGGCAATCGTGGATGCCCTCGATCATCTCGCGCGTCAGCTGCCGAGCTCCGTTCCCGCGCTTCTCGGTCGTCTGGCCCCGGGCTGGTTCGCGCAAATGCCCCATCGCACGGCGGAAAGTACCGCGGTGCCAGCCGCAGCGTGGGCCGCCGAGACGTGGCGCGCGATGCGGGAGCTGACGGATGTTCTCGAGACGCTCGGATCGGACGCCACGACGGTCATGGTGCTCGAGGATCTGCAGTGGGGCGATCTCGAGACGATTGAGATCCTGCGCGGGCTGGCGCGTCGCCACGCGCCTTTGCGCACGATGATCATCGCGACCTGCACGCCATTCGAGGCGACGGTTGCGAGCGTCGCGCTGCGAAGCCTGACGGCGGAGTTGGCCCCGGTCGGGCGGTGTGTGCCGATGCGGCTCTCGCCGTTGTCCCAGGAGCACGTGCGCACCTGCCTGCGCGAGCGATTCAGGAGCGATTCGATCGATACGATGGCGAGCACGTTGCACCGGTTGACCTCGGGCAATCCGCTCGCGCTCGTCTCCGTGACGGACGCCCTCGTCGATGCCGACTACTTCGTGCGCAAGGGAGCGGGCTGGTGTTCACGCTATGCTCCGCGGACGCTCGAGGCGTCGCTGCCCGAGTCGATCCGCGACATCCTCTTCTGGCAGTTCGACCACCTCGGGCCCGAGGATCGCTCATTGCTGGAGACCGCTGCCGCCATCGGGTCCGAATTCTCCGCATCGGATCTCGCCAGCGCGACCGGGTTCACCAGTGCGGTCGCTATCGAGCGCAAGCTCGACGTCCTGTACGCGCGCGGCTTCCTCGTGCGCAAGGGACTCGGCCGCCGGCGTGTTCCCAGGCGCAGCGACAACCCTGTGTACCGGTTCATCCATCCTGTGCACGCGGAGATGCTGGCCAGTCGTGCGCCCGTGTTTCAGCAATTGCGGACGGCAGAGCGGCTCGGGTCGGATCGCACCACGGATCGCCAGTCCAGGGTGACACGCCAGTGAAGGGTCAGGAGACCGGGCGCTCCTCACCACGATGACGCTGAATCAAACCGTACCGACGACCTTCGCGCGGATTGTGGGGCTGATCATTGCGATCGCCATCGGTCTCATCGGGGTGTGGCTGGCGCCATAGAGGCAACGTCCAGACGATGAGCATGAACGCCGACTCGGCATCACTGGCGGGGACGACGACGCTGCTTCGGCGAATGCCGCCCTCCGTCGCCTTCGATGTGCCGGCGTCCTCGATCGCGCAACGCCGCGCAGCCGTCCCCGCGATCGCGATCGGCGCCTGCGCCGGGTACTACGCGGCGTCGCTCGTTGGTTTCGAACTGCGCCTTCCGCCCGCCACGACATCGGTGCTGTGGCCCCCCAATGCGGTGCTGGTTGCGGTGCTCCTGCTGACATCGCCCCGCCGCTGGCCCGCAATCCTGCTGTCGGTTTTCCCCGTGCATCTGTTCATCCAGATGCACACGGAGTTTCCGCTGCCGATGATCGTGGCGCTGTTCCTCACGAACTGCAGCGAGGCGCTCATCGCCGCCGGCCTCCTGCGGTATCTGAGCGACGCGCCGTCGCAATTCGACACGTTGCGCAGGCTGACGGCATTCTTCGTCGCCGCCGTCCTGGCCGCGCCGATCCTGTCGTCGTTCGCCGATGCCGCGGCGGTGACGTGGTTCCGCGGCGAACCCTACTGGCACGTCTGGCAGATGCGGCTGCTCAGCAACACGCTCGCGGAGCTGACAGTCGTGCCCGCGGTGGTCGGTGGCGCGCAGACGGTGTTCGGCTGGCACCGCCGCGGTGCGTCGCGCCGCCGGTCGATCGAAGCGGCCATCCTCGCACTCGGCGTGTGCGCCACGGGATGGCTGGCGTTCATCGGATCCGCGACCGGCATTGCGACGCTCGGCGCCGTGTCCACGCAGACGCCGCTCGCGCTTCAACTGCCGTTCCTGTTGTGGGCGGCCGTGCGGTTCGGCCCGACCGGCACGGGGATCGCGCTGCTGACCACGAGCGTGCTGAGCGCATGGGGCGTGGTACACGGCGTCGGTCCTTTTGGAGGCGTGCCGCCGTCGACGACGCTGCCCGCGCTGAC
>JAICSD010000111.1 GCA_025937075.1 Vicinamibacteria bacterium
GAACGTCGCGCGGCCGGGGCGTGAATCGCGGCACAACCTGAAGTACTGGACGGATGGGGAGTGGCTTGGCTTCGGCTGCGGCGCACATTCGACGTATGCCGGCGTCAGGTGGCGCAACGTGTCGTCCACGGACGATTACGTGCAGTGCGTGGTGGCGGACGGAGATCCGTCCGTCGACCGGCGCGTCCTCGATCGCGAGACGCAGCTCGAGGAGGCGCTTTTCACGGGACTGCGTCTTTGCACAGGTGTCGACCTGTCAGCCGTGGGCGCCCGTTACAATTGTGACGTGTGGTCCCGTTACGGCCACGACCTGCAGCCGTTCCTGGAGGAAGGCTGGCTGGTAAAGGAGTGGCCGCGCCTGCGTCTGACCAGGCCCGGCATGCTCATGGCCAATGAAGTGATGGCGGTCTTCGTGTGATAGAGTGTCGCTCTTTTGTGAGATCGCCAAGGAGGAAACTGGGATGCGTTCTTTTGTGATCACAACCTTTGCGCTCGCGGTCGCGCTCGGGCCCGCTGCCGCCTTCGCGCAGTCGCAGCAGCCCCCGGCGCAGCAGCCCCCGGCCGGCCAGCAGCCGCCCGCGCAGGGAACGCAGCCGCCACCGAGTCAGCCCGCGCAGCAGCCGCAGCAGCAACAGCAGCAGGCCACTCCCGGGCGTTCGTTCACGTCCGACGCCGGTATGTTCTTCAATCAGATCAAGCCGGACAAGACGGCGGACTTCGAGAGGATCATGGGCCGCGTGAAGGAAGCGCTCGCGAAGAGCACCGATCCGGTCCGCAAGCAGCAGGCCGCGAGCTGGAAGGTCTTCAAATCGGTCGAGGCGGGCCCCGGCGGCAACGTCCTTTATCTGTGGGTGATGGATCCCGCCGTGAAGGGCGCCGATTACACGATCACGAAGATCCTCGCCGAGGCGTTCCCCAGCGAAGTGCAGGAGCTGTACAAGACGCTCGTCGACTGCTATCCCGCGCAGGGCGGCCAGAGCATCGTCAACCTGCAGCAGGTGATCAACATGGGCGGCGCGCCCGCGGCCGGTGGCAAGTAGACTTGGGTTGGCTTGCCCGCCGTAGTCGCGAGGCGCGAAGGCGGGGCGTTGGGAGTCGGGGGACGCGGCGTTCGCCGCGTCTTCCCTTCAGAACTTCAGATTGATTCCCGCATAGAACCGATGCACGTGATCGTGCCGCGGTGATCCAGTCAGCGTAAACACCCGGTAATCGAAGCGCAGGCGGAGCGGGCCCGCCACGCTCACCTTCGCTCCGCCGCCGACGTTCATCCCCACATTCGTCCTGGTCGGATCGATCGCGCCCTCCAGAGTCTCTCGATAAACGCCGCCTCCGAGCGTCCCATAGAGCTGCATGCCGGCAATCGGAAACGGCGTCTGCAGCAGCCCGTTGAACATGAACGTGCGCAGCGACGGCGCGAGGACGAGCGCATCGTCGCTCGTGCTGGCGTACTCGAATTCGAAGCCGACGATCATCAGGCCGGCCCCGATCGCGAAGCCTTTCGCGGGACGATTCGCGGGCGTCGTCGTGATGCCGAGAAAACCGGTGATGTCGGCGGAAGCCTGAGACGGTGTCACCAGCAGGATCAGGCAGACGAGCGGCGCGAAAAGGAGATATCGGAAGCGCATGCCGGCAATGGTAGCATCCGATCGATGGATTTCAGGCCGACCGAAGAGCAGGGGATCCTCCGCCGCACGGTGCGCGAATTCGCGGAACACGAGCTTGGTCCGCACGTGATGGAGTGGGACGAGACGCAGCACTTTCCAATGGAACTGCTGCCCGCCCTCGCCGGCCTCGGCCTGCTCGGCATTCAGTTGCCCGAGGAGTACGGCGGGTCCGGCATGTCGGCCGTCGACTACTGTATCTGCATCGAGGAGATCGCGCGCGTCTGTCCGGCGATCGCGCTTTCGGTGGCCGCGCACAACGGCCTCTGCTCGTCGCACATCGCCATGTTCGGCACGGAGGCGCAGAAGCAGCAGTACCTTCCGCGGCTCGCGCGCGGCGAAGTGCTGGGCGCGTGGGGGCTCACCGAAGCGAACGCCGGCAGCGACGCCGCCGCGATGCGGACGACGGCGGTCCGGCGTGGGGACTGCTGGGAGATCAATGGCTCGAAGAACTTCATCACGCATGGCGCGATCGGCGGCATCGTGGTCGTGATGGCGGTGACGGACCGGTCGAAGGCGCACCGCGGCATCTCCGCATTCGTCGTCGAACGCGGCACGCCGGGCATGCGCGCCGGGAAGAAAGAGAACAAGCTCGGAATGCGCGCAAGCGACACGAGCGAGGTCGTGTTCGAAGAGTGCCGCGTTCCAGCCGCGCAGCTGCTCGGGGACGAAGGGCAGGGCTTCATCAACACTCTGCAGGTGCTCGATGCCGGCCGGATCGGCATCGCCGCGCTGTCGGTGGGCCTCGCGCAGGGGGCGTACGAAGCCGCACGCCGCTATGCGAAGGAGCGCCAGCAGTTCGGGCAGCCGATCGCGGCATTCCAGGCGATTCAATGGAAGCTCGCGGACGCGGCGACGCGCATCGAAGCCGCGCGTCTGCTCACCTATCGCGCCGCGTACCTGAAAGGGCTCGGACGGCGGACGACGAGGGAGTCGTCGATGGCGAAGCTGTATGCCAGCGAGACGGCCGTGCGCGTGGCTGAGGACTGCGTCCAGATTCACGGCGGCTATGGCTTCGTCAAGGACTATCCTGCCGAGAAATTCTTCCGCGACGTCAAGCTGACGACGATCGGCGAGGGGACGAGCGAGATCCAGCGGCTCGTCATCGCGCGCCAGCTTCTTGGGCAGTGACCGACACCGCGGCCCCGCGCCCGCTCGCCGAACGCGTCCTCCAGGGGGATCCGCGCGCGATCGCGCGCGCAATCAGTCTGATCGAAGACGACCGCCCCGAAGGGGCCGCGCTCATCCGTCAGATTTTCCAGAAGACCGGACGCGCGTACCTCGTCGGCGTGACGGGATCGCCCGGCGCGGGCAAGAGCACGCTCGTCGACCGGCTGATCGCGGAGTGGCGCCACCGCGGCCGTACGGTCGGCGTGCTCGCCGTCGATCCGACGAGCCCGTTCAGCGGGGGCGCGATCCTCGGCGACCGCGTGCGGATGCAGATGCACGCCGGCGACGCCGGCGTGTTCATTCGCAGCATGGCGACGCGCGGCCATCTCGGCGGACTGGCGCGCGCGACGGGCGAAGCCGCCCTCGTCCTCGACGCCTCCGGCAAGGACATCGTCGTCATCGAGACGGTTGGCGTGGGCCAGGACGAAGTGGACGTCGTGCGCACCGCGGACATCTCGATCGTCACGCTCGTGCCGGGGACGGGCGATGAGGTGCAGGCGCTGAAGGCCGGCATCATGGAGATCGGCGACATCTTCGTCGTGAACAAGGCGGACCGCGAAGGTGCGGATCGTACGGTCGCGTCCGTCGAAGCGATGCTCTCGCTCGAGTCGCCGTCCGACGATCGGTGGCGTCCGCCGATCCTGAAGACGGAAGCGACGCGTGGCGTCGGCGTCGACGCGCTCGTCGATGCGGTCGACCGTTTCCGGGCCGCACACGCGGTCGCGCAGGGACAGCGTCGCCGAACCCGTGCCGAATGGCGCGTCCGCGAGCTGTTGTCGGATCGGTTCCTGGCGCATGTCCACGAACGCCTGCTCGAGCCGGGCGAGCTGGAGCGTTTTGTCGATCGCATTGCCGCACGCGAGAGCGATCCGTACTCGGTCGCCGACGAGATCGTCCGGCGCGCGCTGCGGCGCGATGCTGGCGGCGCCGCGGCGCTCGACCATGTGGGCATCGCGGTTTCGAACCTGGACGAGGCGGTTGCGTTCTACCGCGACGCGTTGGGCCTCGAGATCGAAGCGCCGGAGGACGTCCCCTCGCAGCGCGTTCGAGCGCACTTCGTTCCCGCCGGCGGCGCTGCGCTCGAACTGCTCGAAGGCACGGCGCCGGACTCGGCAATCACGAAATATCTCCACCGGCGCGGTCCCGGCATTCATCACCTCACCCTGCGGGTGCCAGATATCCGCGCCGCACTTGCGCGGCTGAAAGCGCACGGCGTCCGACTCATCGACGAGGAGCCGCGTCGAGGTGCACACGGCTCGCTGATCGCGTTCGTCCATCCGTCGAGCGCGCACGGCGTGCTCGTCGAGCTGAAAGAGCCGGCACACCGTTGACCGGCCGGCGCCCCTGGATTCCCGTCGGCGATCTCGAGATCGCGCCGCTTCTGGACGGATACTTCCGTCTGGACGGCGGCGCGATGTTCGGCGTCGTTCCGAAGCCGCTCTGGGAGCGCCGCGCGCCAGCCGATGCCCGCAACCGCATCGCGCTCGCGATGCGGCCGCTGCTCGTCAGAGGCGAGCGGCTGCTGATCATCGACGCGGGGATCGGCGCGAAGATGGATCCGAAGAGCGTGGATATCTACGCGATCGATCGCCAGAGCTTTCTCGACGACTCCCTCGCCCGAGCGGGCGCGTCTCCAGATGACATCGAGATCGTCCTCGCGTCGCACCTGCACTTCGATCATGCCGGCGGCTTCACGACGCGCGACGCTTCGGGGCGGGTGCGCCCCTCGTTCGCGCGTGCGCGCTACCTCGCGCATCGCGGCGAATGGGACGATGCCACGCATCCGCACGAGCGGAACCGCGCGAGCTATCTGCAGGAGAACTTCGTGCCGCTCCAGGACGCGGGCGTGCTCGACTTCTTTGCCGACGACGAGACGATCATGACGGGCGTGCGCATGCGGCGCACCGGCGGGCATACGCGGTGTCATCAGATCGTGTATGTCGAATCGGCGGGGCAGACGGCGGTGTTCGCGGCGGATCTGATGCCCACGACGGCGCACGTGGACGTCCCGTGGATCATGGGCTACGACCTGTATCCGATGGAGACGCTTGCCTTCAAGCGCGGGTTCGTCCGCGAGGCTCTCGAGCGCGAGTACTTGATCGTGTTCGAGCACGACCCGGAGGTTCAGGCGGGGTATCTGCGCGAGAAGAACGGCAAGGTCGTGGTGGAGCGCGTGTAACGGAGCGTAGGGCGGGTGTTTTAGGCCCGCCGCGAGGAGAGCTGTGAACGAGATCAGGATCGGGATCATCGGCGGCAGCGGACTGTACGACATGGCGGAGTTGACGGACCGCGAGGAGCGGCGCGTCAGCACCCCGTTCGGCGACCCCTCGGGTCCATACGTCGTGGGCACGCTGCGCGGCCAGCGGGTGGCCTTTCTCGCGCGCCACGGCGCGGGGCACCGCTACATGCCGACGGAGTTGAATTACCGCGCGAACATCTTCGGCCTCAAGACCCTGGGCGTCGAGTTCATTCTGTCCGCCAGCGCGGTCGGATCGCTGCAGGAGCGCTACGTGCCGCAGCATCTCGTCATCCCCGACCAGTTCTTCGACCGCACGAAAGGCCGGGTGAGCACGTTCTTCGGCAACGGCCTCGTCGCGCACGTGGCCTTCGCACATCCCGTCTGCCGGCAACTCGGTGAGGTGGCGTACGACGCCTGCCGCACGGCGGGCGCGACCGTGCACAGAGGCGGCACCTACGTCTGCATGGAAGGACCGCAGTTCTCGACGCTCGCCGAATCGACGCTCTATCGCTCCTGGGGCATGGACATCATCGGGATGACCAATCTTCAGGAGGCCAAGCTCGCGCGCGAAGCGGAGATCTGCTATGCGACGATCGCGCTCGTGACCGACTACGACTGCTGGCATCCGGAGCACGATTCGGTCACGGTGGACATGATCGTCGCAAACCTTCTGGCCAATGCCCGCACCGCGCAGCACGTCATCGCCGAAGCGGTCGCCCACCTGCCGTACGAGCGGACGTGCGAATGCGCCCACGCGCTCGCGCACGCGATCATCACGCGCCCCGAGGCGGTGCCGGAGAAGGTGAAGAAGGATCTCGCGCCGATCATCGGGCGGTATCTTCGCTGAGGTGGTCGGTTGTCGGTAGCCGGTTGTCGGTTGGGAGTTTTGGGAGTTGGGAGTTTTCGATGTCCATAGTCGTCACGGGTTCGATTGCGTTCGATTACCTGATGTCATTTCCCGGGAAGTTCACCGACCATTTCCTGCACGAGCACATGTCGCGCGTGAGCCTGAGCTTCCTCGTCGACTCCATGGACAAGCGGCGGGGCGGGTGCGCACCGAACATCGCATACACGCTGGCCCTGCTTGGCGAGCGGCCGCGGCTGATGGCGACGGCGGGTCGTGACTTCGGGGAGTATCGCCAGTGGCTCGAAGCGGCCGGCGTCGATACCTCGCTCGTCAAGGAAGTGCCCGACAAGTTCACGGCATCGTTCTTCTGCAGCACGGACGTCGACAGCAACCAGATCGCCTCGTTCTACACCGGTGCGATGGCGAACGCCGCCGAGCTCTCGTTCCGGACGGTGACGAACTGCCGCATCGCCATCATCTCGCCGAACGATCCCGCCGCCATGCTTCAGTACGCCGAGGAATGCCGGACGCTCGCGATCCCGTATGTCTGGGACCCAGGCCAGCAGTGCGCGCGCATGAGTGGTGATGGGCTCCGCGAAGGACTCGTCGGCGCGGCGGTCGTGATCTGCAACGACTACGAGTTCGAGCTGATTCGGCAGAAGACCGGCATGGACGAGGGCGCGGTCGTACGGCACAGCGGCGCGCTCATCGTCACGCGCGGCGAGCGCGGCAGCACCATTCGTCAGCAGGACGGCGAGACGGATGTGCCGGCCGTCGCGCCGGTGCGCCTCGTCGATCCCACGGGTGTTGGCGACGCGTTTCGCGGAGGCCTGCTGAAGGGGATCGCGACTGGTCAGAATCTCGTCGTCTCCGCGCGGCTCGGCAGCGTCGCCGCGACGTACGCGCTCGAGCACCTCGGGGGTCAGAGCCACGCGTATACGTGGACCGAGTTCAGCGATCGGTACAGCAGCGCGTTCGGCATGCCGGTCGTGATCTAAAGAGCCCGTGCCGGCTCGGCCGCGTGTGTAGCTTCGACCTTAGAAGTTGCGACACGTTGGCGCTGCGCGCGCGTCGGTGTTCTGAGCCTCGCAGGTTTTCCGAGGAATCGCGTCACGCATCCGCGGAACGCGGCTTGCACTGGCGGCCGGCCGGAGGGTTCGAACGTGAAACTCCTCGGCCGCCTGCTGCTTGCATCACTGGTCATGATCGCGTGCGTCCGCGCGCAGGAGCAGTCACCGGCCGGTCCCCAGGCGCCGACGTTCCGGAGCGGCACCAACCTCGTCGCGCTCAACGTCACGGTGACCGATGGCGCCGCGCGTTACGTCAGCGGTCTCCGTCCGGCGGACTTTGCCGTGTTCGAGGACGGCGTGCAGCAGAGCGTACGCTTCTTCGAATCCACCGGCGTGCCCGTCGACCTCATCGTCCTGCTCGATACGAGCTCGAGCATGACGGACAAGATGCAGATCGTGCACGACGCCGCCTCGGGGTTTCTGAAGACGCTGCGCGAGGGCGATCGCGGCGCCGTGGTCGCGTTCAACGACACCGTGTCCGTGCTGCAGCCGCTGACGAGCGATCGGACGCTGCTCGAAAAGGCGGTCCTGGCGACCCGCGCACACGGCGCGACGGCGCTCAACAACGCCCTCTATATCGCGCTGAAGCAGTTCGGCCAGGCCGCGCGCCAGGATGGAGACGTGCGGCGTCAGGCGATTGCCGTGTTGTCGGATGGCGACGACACGGCGAGCCTCGTGTCGTTCGACGACGTGATGACGCTGGCACGAAGAGCAGGCGTCAACATTTACACAGTCGGTCTGCAGTCGCGGTACACCGGCCCGCGGACGGAAAGCAACCACCGCTATTTTTCCGAGGCGGACTACTCGATGCGGACGATCGCGCGCGAAACGGGCGCGCAATCGTTCTTTCCGCTCCAGGCCGGCGAGCTGAAGAACGTGTACGCGTCGATCGCGAACGAGCTCGCGAACCAGTACTCCATCGGCTACGTCCCTGCGAACCCGCGCCCCGACGGCCGATTCCACCGCGTCGTCGTGCAGATCACCTCGCGCCCCGAACTGCGGCCACGGACGCGCCTCGGCTACACGGCTGATGGTGGGGAGATCGTGGCGGAGGGGTCCTCATCCTCCGAACGCTAGCGCAGGCGAATCTCCTGTAACATCGCTGCTGATGCAGCGGCTGGCGCGCGCGCTCGTGGCAGGCTCGCTTCTCTGGACGGCCCTGTTGTTCGCCGCGCCGCTTGCGGCCGCCTCCCCGGATCCGCCGGTCTCACGCGCGGGGTCGCTCGTGTATGTCGTGGGGGGCTTCGTGTGCCATCAGCGTCCCGAGCGGTCCTTTCATATGGCGGGTGTGCCGCTGCCGGTCTGCGCGCGCTGCACGGGTCTTTATCTCTCAGCGCTGGCAGGCGCGCTGGCCGCTCTCACGTTCGCGACCGGTTCCACGGCCGTCCGCCGCGCGCGATGGCTGCTCGGGTTGGCTGCCGTCCCAACGGTCGCAACCGTAGCCGCGGAGCTTCTGGGGCTCGCACATCCTTCGAACGCAGCACGGGCGATATCGGCGCTGCCGCTCGGCGCCGCTGCTGCCTGGGTCGTCATCTCGATGACGAACACTGCCGAACGCGCATGAGTCTGCGTATTCCGCGCGGCCCGCGGCCTGATATCATGCTTCGGATCTCATGAGCACCAAATCGACAACGGCCGCCCGTGCCGCGGCGGAACCGGGCACGCTGGCGCTCGTGTGCTTGATCGCCTGGCTGGTGCCCGGCGCCGGGCACCTCTGGCAGGGCCGTCGCCAGAAAGGGTTGGTGTTCCTGCTGGCGATCCCGCTGATGTTCGTGATCGGCCTCATCCTGCACGGCCGGCTGTTTCCGCTCGAGCTCGCGGAGCCGCTCGTGTTCCTCGGCGCGATCGCCGACCGCGGCATCGGCCTCGCGTATTTCATCGCGCGCTTCCTCGATGCCGGTGCCGGCACGGTCACCGCCGTCTCGTACGAGTACGGCAACACGTTCTTGATGACTGCCGGTCTCCTCAATCTGCTCGTCGTGCTGGACGCGTTCGACATCGCCATGGGGCGGAAGTGACGAGCCATTTCCTGCTGCTCGTGGTGTTTGCCTTCTTCGTGTCGGTGGTGTTCGCCGTCCTGTTGCGCGATACGCCAGGGGAGCAGGCGCACACCGGCGCCTTGATGCTCAGCGGGTTCATCGCGGCGGCCTTCGTGCTCGGCTGGCTGATGTATCCGTTTCCGCTGTGAGTCGTCTCTGGCTCTGGGGGCCCGTGCTCGTGCAGATGGCCTTCATCTTCATCGCGTCCTCGATCCCCGACCTCCAGCAGCTTCCCGGCAATATTTCCGACAAGACAGGCCATGGGATCGGCTACGCGATCCTGGGAGCGTTGCTGCTGCGCGCGCTGGCACGCGGTCGCCGCGCGGGCGTGACGTGGCGGACCGTGCTGCTCGCGATCATCTGCGCGGCGGCGTACGGCGTGAGCGACGAGCTCCACCAGCGCTTCGTGCCGGGACGCTCGTCCGACGTGTACGATGTGCTCGCGGACGTGGAGGGCGCGACTGCGGCGTCGCTCGGCGCGTGGGCTATACTCAAGTCCGTGCCGTCGCCGCAGCGCAGGGAGTCGCCCTGATTCCTCGGCGCGTGCCGCCGCGTCGCTGAGTGCTGATGTTTGACAACCTGCTGCTCGACCACGACGGTGCCGTCGCCATCCTGACCGTCAATCGCCCCAGGGTCCTCAACGCGCTCAACAGTCAGACGCTCGACGAGCTTCGCCGTGCCATCCTGGCGCTGAAGCATGACGAGGGCGTCCGCGCGATCGTGCTCACCGGCGCCGGCGACCGTGCGTTCGCGGCGGGCGCGGACATCACCGAGCTTTCGACCCAGAGCCCGTCAGCCGCGCGGGAGCATGCGCTGCGCGGGCAGCACGTCCTCGATCTCATCGAACACATGGGGAAGCCCGTGATCGCCGCGATCAACGGCTTCGCGCTCGGCGGCGGCTGCGAGCTGGCGATGGCGTGCAGTATCAGGATTGCCGCGGATACGGCGAAGCTTGGACAGCCCGAGATCAATCTGGGGCTGATCCCCGGCTACGCCGGCACGCAGCGGCTCGCGCGTCTCGTTGGCCGCGGCCGCGCCCTCGAACTGCTCCTGACCGGGGATCCTGTCGCCGCTGACGAAGCGCAGCGGCTCGGACTCGTGAATCGTGTGGTGCCAGCGGCGGAATTGATGACGGAAACGAAGCGGCTGGCTGCGGCGCTCGCCGACAAGCCGGCGCTGGCCGTGCGCTACGTTCTCGACGCCGTGCACGCAGGTCTCGACATGCCGCTGCCGCAGGCGCAGGTGCACGAGGCGACGCTCTTCGGCCTCGTCTTCAGCTCGGACGACATGCGCGAAGGAACGCGCGCGTTCCTCGAGAAACGAAAACCCGAGTTCAAGGGACGCTGAATGCGCGGAGCCCAGGAGCCTGCTGCGCTCGGCGATGCCTCGCGGCTTCGCGTCGGCATCATCGTCTCGCGCTTCAACGCATCGATCACGGAACGGCTGCGCGACGGGGCGCTCCGCGCGCTGCGCCGGGCCGGCGCGCGCGAGTCGTCCGTGGAAGTCTTCGACGTGCCAGGCGCCTTCGAGATTCCCCAGGCGGCGCAGGCCGCGGCCGAGACGAAGCGGTTCGACGCGCTCGTCTGCCTCGGGTGCGTCATTCGCGGCGAGACGCCTCACTTCGAGTACATCGCCGCCGCCGTGGCGCACGGCATCACAGCGGCCTCGGCCGCGACGCGCGTTCCGATGGCGTTCGGCGTGTTGACGACGAACACTGCCGAGCAGGCGATGGCGCGCGCGTCGGACGGACCCGACAACAAAGGCTGGGAAGCGGCCGCGGCTGCGATCGAGATGGCGGCGCTCCTCCGCACTCTCCGCGCGGCACGTCGTCCGCCTCGGGCGGGGCGCCGGTGACGGCCGTCGATGCTGCTGCGCGGCGCCTGGC
>JAICSD010000516.1 GCA_025937075.1 Vicinamibacteria bacterium
CCGGCGCTTCTGTCGATGGCGTCCTCGTCCGGGCCGCTGGGCTCGTTGCCCGGAGCGGGACGAGACGCGATCGTATCGTTGCCCGAGGGCTGGTGGACGTCGATGGCCGTCGCGCTTGGCGCGTGGCTGATCTGGGTGAGCGTTCACGCCGGGCGATTGCTGGCGGCGATTGCGGCCATCCGCTGCGCGCGGGCGCGCAGTCGGCCATTTCCTTCGGATCTCGAGGTTTCCCTGCCTTACTGGCATCGCGTCCGCAGCAGGCGGCGCCGCGCACGCCTCGTGCTGTCGGACGCCGTGTCCACGGCGGCGGTCTTCGGCTGGGGCGCGCCGATCATCGCCGTCGCGCCGCGTCTCGTCCGGACGCTGGACGCCGGCGAACTGGATCGCGTGCTGATCCATGAGTGGTCCCACGTCCAGCGCCGCGACGATCTCATCAACGTTCTCCAGGTCATCGTACGGATGCTCGCGGGATGGCACCCCGCGATCTGGTGGCTCGATCGGCGATTGCACCGCGAGCGCGAGATTGGCTGTGACGAAGCGACCGTCGCAATCACCGGCTCTCCCAAATCGTACGCCGCGTGCCTGATGAAGCTTGCGAGCCTCGGACCCGCGCGCGAGTCTCTGCGCGTCGTACCGGCCGTTCTCGCGACATCCGGTTTGAGGGCGCGAATCGTGAGCATTCTTTCGCCGCGATGGCCGATTGCGCCGGCCGCGTCACGCGCGATTGCGGGGGCCGCGGCCGTCATGGTGTGCGTGATCGCGGTCGTGTTGAGCGGTCTGACGATCGTCGAGGTGACGGCATTCAAAGTCCCGCGCGCGCCTCGAACACCCACCCGCTCCGCGTACCGGGTCGAGCCGTTGGCTGTTTCCGCGGTCGCGCCTCCGGCAGTGCCGATAGAGCGCTCGCCTCGTCAGGTCACGCAGCTCGCGGAACCGCATCGCGCCGTGTCGGCAGATCAGCGGCCCGCAGCATCGAATCCTCCTGAAGACCGCAAGGGTTCTCCGGCGGCGATCGCCGCGGCCAACGTCGGTGGCTTGCCGAGTCTCGAATCGGGCGCGGCAAGCCTGCTCGGAACGCCGGTGCCGCGCGTGCCCCCCAGTGTCGACTCCCCTGCCCGTCCGCAGGCGACCGACGAGCAGCGGCACTCTCCCTGGACGGCAGCCGCCGCCGGAGGCGTGGCGATCGGCCGGAAATCCAAGGATGCCGGCGTCGCCACCGCCGGTTTCTTCACCCGCTTCGCCCGGCATGTCGCCGGCGGCTCAGAGTAAAGGCAGCCGATGCGCATCCACCTCGTCAACCCCAGCGACGTCTCCTTCGGCACCGCGGTGATCACTCCACGCTGGCAATACGTCCTGGCCGCCGCTACGCCGGCGCGCTATGGCACGCCGGTGCTGGTCGACGAAACGCTGGAGCCAATGGACGAGAGCTCGATCGCGTCCGGCGACGTTGTCGGGATCGGCATCCACACGGGAAATGCGCTGCGGGGCTACCGCATCGGCCAGGTGGCGCGCGCCCGCGGCGCGCTCGTGGTGTTTGGCGGCATTCACGCGACGCTCTTCCCTGATGAAGTGCTCGAGCGCGGCGCCGCGCACGCGGTGGTCAGCGGCGATGGAGATCTCGTCTGGCAGACGGTGCTCGAGGACTGCGCCAGCGGCAACCCGCAGACCCGTTACACCGGCGGCCGCATCGACGGTGAGTCGTTTTCCCCCGCCCGATGGGATCTGCTGCCGAAGGACCGCTACATGTGGGCGTCCGTGCAGACCGTGCGCGGCTGTCCGAAGCACTGCTCGTTCTGTTCGGTGTGGCGCACCGATGGGCAGAAGCCCCGCCAGCGTGACGTGACCCTCGTCGTGCGGGAAATCGTGCAGCTCCGCCGGCAAGGCTTCCGTTTCATCGTTCTTGCCGACGACAATTTTTATCCCGTGACGCTGGACGACCTCGCGGCGGCGGACCGTCGCGCCGACAAGCGCCAGCTCGCCGCGCTCTCCAGCATCCGTGAAGAACGCTTCGAGCTGATGTCGCGTCTGGAACAGCTGCCCGACGACATGGTGTTCTACACGCAGATCACGATGGAGGCGGCGGAAGATCCCGAGTTTCTCGCCGCCATGCGTCGAGCGCACATCCGCGGCGCTCTCGTGGGCGTCGAGTCCGTCACGCCGGAAGGGTTGAAGGCGGTGTTCAAGAACTTCAACGAAGCGGGCGAGGGACTCGTGAACCGGCTGCAGGCGTTTCGAACGGCCGACGTCCACGTGCTCGGCTCGTTCATCTTCGGACTGCCCACCGATACCCCCGACACGTTCGATGCGACCGCGGATCTCGCGCAGCGCGCGGGTGTGTCGTTCGCGCAGTTCGTGATGCTGCAGCCGCTGCCCGGGACCATCGATTTTCAGAAGTGGGAGCGTGAGGCCCGCGACGTGCCCGTCATCGA
>JAICSD010000484.1 GCA_025937075.1 Vicinamibacteria bacterium
CTTCTCGTCCATCACCAGGCCCATCGCGATCCCGGCCACCGCCTGCTTCAGCGGCACGCCGGCGTCCATCATCGCCAGCGACCCGCCGCACACCGACGCCATCGACGAGGAGCCGTTCGACTCGAGAATGTCGGAGACGACGCGAATGGTGTAGGGGAACGTCTCCTCGGCCGGCACCATCGGGGCGAGTGCGCGCTCGGCGAGCGCGCCGTGGCCCACTTCACGCCGGCCGGGGCCGCGGAGGAACGCGACCTCGCCGACCGAGAACGGCGGGAAGTTGTAGTGGAGCATGAACCGCTTCCACGTTTCTCCCTCGACCATCTCGATTTTCTGCTGGTCCTCCGCTGTGCCGAGCGTTGCGGTGACGAGCGCCTGCGTCTCGCCGCGCGTGAACACCGTCGATCCGTGCGTGCGCGGAAGGACGCCCACCTCGATCGTGATTGGACGAATCTGATCGAACGCGCGGCCGTCGAGACGCTTGTTGCGCTCGAGCGCCTCGTCGCGCATGACCTTTTCCTTGAGCTCCTTGAAGATCGCCTTCGCGTCGGTGCGCCGTTCGACCTCCTCTTCAGGGATGCTCGCGATCAGATCGTCGAGCACCTGATCGACCGTGCTGTAGTTCTCGAGCTTGTCCTTGATCCGCATCGCGTCGGCAAGCGGCGTGTAGACCTTCTCCTCGACCTCGCGGAAGAACTCGTGGCCGATCTGCTTCGCCTGGACTTCGACCTTCTTCTTCCCCGCGTCGCGTTTCAGCGTCTCGATGCCCGCGACGATCTCCTTGATAGCGCTGTGCGCGTGCTCGAGTCCCTGGACGACTTCCTCCTCGGTGACTTCCTTCGCGCCGGCTTCGACCATCACGATCGCGTCAGCGCTGCCCGCGACGATCAGATCCAGGCGGCTGCGGCGGCGCTGTTCGAACGTCGGATTGATCACGAACGCGCCGTCGACCTGGCCGACCCGTACGCCCGCGATGGTACGGGTGAAGGGGACGCTCGAGACGGCGAGCGCGGCAGAGGCGCCGGTGATCGCCAGCACGTCCGAATCGTTCTCGGCGTCGGCGGAGAGGACGAGCGCGATGATCTGCGTTTCGTGCCGCCAGCCTGAGGTGAACAGCGGCCTGATCGGCCGATCGATCAGGCGGCTCGTGAGCACTTCCTTCTCACTGGGTTTGCCTTCGCGTTTGAAGAAGCCGCCAGGGATGCGGCCCGACGCGTAGGTGTATTCGCGGTAGTCGACCGTCAGCGGAAGGAAATCGATCCCTTCGCGCGCGTTCGAGGCGGCGCAAGCCGTGACGAGGACGACGGTATCGCCCGAGCGGACGAGTACGGCGCCGTCGGCCTGCTTGGCCAGCCGTCCCGTCTCGATGGAGATCGTGCGGCCGCCGACAGAAATTTCGCGTGTGTGCATGATGAGTCTTTCTCTGGCTCCAGCGCTGAAGTTCGGGGGGCGTCCATCTGCCCGCGTGGGCAGGCGGGTCGCGCCCGGAAGACGGGCGCGCGTCTACTTGCGGATGCCGAGGCGGCGGATCAACTCCGAATAGCGATCAGAGTCCTTCCGCTTCAGATAATCGAGCAGCCGGCGCCGCTGCCCGACGAGCTTCAGCAGCCCGCGGCGCGAGTGATGGTCCTTTGCGTGCGCCTTGAAGTGTTCCGTCAGGTAATTGATTCGCTCGCTGAGGAGGGCGACCTGAACTTCCGGAGAGCCCGTATCCGCATCGTGCGTGCGATAACTGCCGATGACTTCGGTCTTGCGGTCCTTGCTCAGCACTGCTGGTCCTCCACGGACGGCCCAGAACATTCGATGGTCCGCCGCCGGAGGACATCGCACCGGGCCGCCGTACAGCCACGCGGCCGCGGTTTGCGCGCGTTCTGTGGCGTATTGTCAAACAAATCAATATCTTACACCAGGACGAGCCGGGGATGCAAAAGTGCATCGGGCCGGCGGTCCGCGATCGCGAGCAGCTCGCCCCGCGCGTCCAGCACGCGTACGGTTACGGCCTCCGCGTCGGGAAGCGCTGCCGCGAGCTGACGAGGTGACAGCGGATGCCCGTGCGCGACGAGCGCGGCGCCTTCGGACGAGACGGTCACCGCGGGCATTCGATCCAGCAGCGACGACAGCGGCACGAGCCAGGCGGCGGCCTCGCGTCCCGCGCGTTCGATCGCGTCCAGCGGGATCCCATCGGCTGCGGTGAAGCGGCCGGCGCGCGTGCGCCGCAGGCGCTCGAGGTGTGCGCCACACCCCAGCCGCTGCCCGAGGTCGTGCGCCAGCGATCGGACGTAGAACCCGGAGCTGGTCACCAGACGCAGGCGGATCAACATCGGATCGTCGCAGGGCAGCCGCTCGAGCTCGCGGACATGAACTTCAACAGCTTCGAGCGCGACCGGCGTCTGCCGGCGCGCGTGCCGGTACGCGCGCGTCCCCTGCACTTTCTTGGCGGAGTAGGGAGGCGGCACCTGCATGAACGTGCCGCGGAACGATTCGAGGGCGCGATCGAGGTCTTCCGGCTGAAGCCGGAAGCCACCAATTGGATCTCTATCTTCCGTCTGAGGGCGGAAGTGCAGCCCTTCGGCATCGTACGTCGGCGTCGCGATTCCCAACCGCACATCTGCGACGTACTCCTTCTCATCGCCGGTGAGGACTTGCGAAAGGCGCGTCGCACGCCCGACGAGCAGGACGAGCACGCCGGTCGCGAGCGGATCGAGCGTGCCGGTGTGGCCGATGCGCTTCTCTCCGAGCGCGCGTCGCGCGCGCGCGACGACGTCGTGCGACGTCGGCCCTGACGGCTTATCGACGATCAATCCGCCTGAAAGGGGAGCGGCTGTCAATGCCCGGTCACTGACGCTTGTTAATGCCGGGTGCTGGACGGTTGTCAATGCCGTCTTGCTGACGCGTCTCAATGACGTGTGCTGATCGCATGTCAATGCCGTTCTGATTCATGCCGTGTGAAGCGCGACGCATATTGCCCGGTTGCCGGACAGCAATCCTGTATTCGGCATTCAGCATTGACCACGAATGCAGCCGGCATTGACACGAATGCAGCCGGCATTGACCACGAATGCAGCCGGCATTGACCACGAATGCAGCC
>JAICSD010000086.1 GCA_025937075.1 Vicinamibacteria bacterium
CATCGACTCGCTGTTCAAGCATCCGCTGACCGATATCGGATTGGAGAAGTTCCTCAAGGACTGGGACAAGGCGCAGGCCGTGGCAGGTGCCCGATAGGACCGCCCGGCGATCGGCCGGGCCTTGAATGGATCCGCTCACAGACCTCGAAGACCTCGAACGGCGCGCCGGGCTCGGGGGCGGCGAAGACCGCCTCCGCCGCCAGCATGAAGCGGGCAAGCTGACCGCCCGCGAACGCATCGATCTTCTTTTCGACCCCGGCACATTCCAGGAGCTGGACAAGCTCGTCACGCACCGCTGCCGCGATTTCGGGATGGAGGAACAGCTCATTCCCGGCGACGGCGTGGTATCCGGCCACGGCCGCGTCGAGGGGCGCCCCGTCTACGCGTTCGCGCAGGACTTCACGGTCTTCGGCGGCTCGCTGTCGGAGACCAACGCCGCGAAGATCGTCAAGATCATGGATCTGGCGATGAAGATGGGCGCGCCGGTCGTCGGGCTGAACGATTCGGGCGGCGCGCGCATCCAGGAAGGCGTCGTGTCGCTCGGCGGCTACGCGGACATTTTTCTTCGCAACACGCTCGCGTCCGGCGTCATCCCGCAGATCTCCGCGATCATGGGGCCGTGCGCCGGCGGCGCGGTGTATTCGCCGGCGATTACGGACTTCAACGTCATGGTCGAAGGCACGAGCTACATGTTCGTGACCGGCCCCGACGTGATCCGCACCGTGACGCACGAGGACGTCACGAAGGACGAGCTCGGCGGCGCGATGACGCACAACGCCACGAGCGGCGTCGCCCACTTTGCCGTCGCCGACGATCGCGAGTGCCTGCAGCTCATTCGCGAGCTGCTCGGCTATCTGCCCTCCAACAACATCGACGAAGCGCCCCGCGTGGCGACGTCCGATCCTGTCGATCGCGAGGACGAGGCGCTCGATCGCCTTGTGCCCGACTCGCCGAATCAGCCGTACGACATGCTCGACCTGATCCACGCCGTCGCGGATGACGGCGTGTTCCTCGAGATCCACCGGCACTTCGCGAAGAACCTGATCGTGGGATTTGGACGCCTGGGAGGACGCTCCGTCGGGTTCGTGGCCAATCAGCCGGCGCATCTGGCCGGGACGCTCGACATCGATGCCTCCGTGAAAGGCGCACGGTTCGTGCGGTTCTGCGATGCGTTCAACATTCCGCTCGTGACGTTCGAGGACGTCCCCGGTTTTCTACCAGGCACGCGGCAGGAGTACGGCGGGATCATCCGGCACGGCGCGAAGCTGCTGTTCGCGTTCGCTGAAGCCACGGTACCTAAAGTGACCGTCATCACGCGGAAGGCGTACGGCGGCGCGTACTGCGTCATGGCCAGCAAGCACATTCGCACCGACATGAATTTCGCGTGGCCGACAGCCGAGATCGCGGTGATGGGGCCGGAGGGCGCGGTGAACATCTTGTACAGGCGCGAGCTGGAGAAGGCGGAGGATCCCGCCGCCGCGCGCGCCGTGCGCGTCGCGGAGTTCCGCGAGAAGTTCGCGAACCCGTACGTCGCAGCCGACCGCGGCTTCGTGGACGAGGTCATTCGGCCGCGTCAGACCCGCGCCAAGCTCATTGCCGCGCTCGCCGCTCTCGAAACGAAGCGCGATCGCAACCCGCCGAAGAAGCACGGGAATATCCCATTGTGACGCGGCGTCGGACGATGCGCGTCGCGCCGACGAGCGGGCGACTCCTTCCCGCGTTGTGGGGCAGGCCCAGCGGCCGCCTCCCTCCTCCCGGAGCGTTCATCGAACGCTGTCGCTCACCGGATCGCCGCCGGCGTAGCCCGAAGCACGAGGTCGACCGGCGCAACGCTACTCTGCTCTGAGTGCGCAGATGACATCCACCCGCGAGGCGCGCGCCGCCGGCATCACCGACGCGACGATCGCCGCGACGACGAGCACGAGCGCGGCGCCCGCGATGGGCGCGAGTCCGGGCATCTGCACGTCGGGCACGAAGCTGCCGACGATCCGTGAGAGCAGAACCCCGCCGAGTGCTCCGGCGACGATGCCGCCGATGCCGATCGCCGCGCCCTCCCGCAGGACGCGCACGAGCAGGTGCGTCGGCGTCGAGCCGATGGCCAGCCGCACACCGAACTCGCGCGTCCGCGCGCTGACCGAGAACGCCAGCACGCCGGCCACCCCGACAATCGCGATGAGCAGCGCCACGCCGGCGAATCCGCCGAACACCAGCGCGTTGACCCGCGTCGGCGCCAGCACCTCGGCCCGGATGTCGTCCAGCGTCGCCGCGCGCTCCACCGGCTGGTCGCTCGCGAGCTCGCGGATCACTTTCGTCACCGGCGGCACCAGCAAATACGGGTCCATCTTCGCGTGGATGAACAGCCGCCCGCCGCTCATCTCCTGCTCGATCGGGTGATACACCGTCATCGTCGGCTCGGGCACCAGGTGCTCGTCGTCCACGTCGGCAACGACGCCGACAATGCGGCGGGGTCCGGTGCTGACGCCGATGAACTTCGTGACCGGATCCGTCCACATCATGCGGCGGTTGACGGCGTCCATGCTCGGGAGCATCCGGCGCGCGAGACTTTCGCTGATGATGACGACCTTCTCGCCGTCTGCGCGATCGCCGTCGTTGAAGTCGCGGCCGGCGATGAGCTTCACGCCAAGCGCGCTGAAGAAGCCGGGCGAAACCGTGCGGAACTGGGCGCGCGGATCCTCTTCTCCGTTCGCCCTGCGGTACCCCTCGACCGTGAACTGCGCGGCGAAGAAGCCCGGATCGCGCCAGGGCACGACCGTCCCGAGGGCCACTCGCTCGACGCCCGGCAGCTCCGAGATCCGGCGAATCGCTTCCTGGTAGAAGCGCGCGACGTCCGCGGGCTTCCGCGTGTAGGACACGACCGGCACGTTCACCGCCAACAGGTTGCCGCGGAAACCGGTCTGCTGCCGCTGCAGCGCGACGAGCGTCGTGATCAGCATCCCGGCTCCCGCGACCAGCACGAACGAGGCGCCGATCTGCACGACTGCGAACACGCGCAGGCGTCGGTTCGTGCCCGACGTCAGCCGGACGCCGCGGCCCGAGAGGCCCATGCCGTTGGCGGCATCCGCCGACGGCAGCCGCGGCACGAACGCCAGCAGCACCGCGGCGGCGATCGCCAGGCCGCCGCCGACCCAGAGCAGGCTCGAGTCAACCGTGACGTCGTGCGCGCGCACCGAGAAGCGCGCCGCGTAGAGCGACAACACCGCGACCATTGGTCGCGCGATCGCCACGGCCAGGACGGCCCCGGTCGCGCAGAGGAGGACGCTCTCGGCGAGCAGCGTCCGCCGGAGCGCGCCGCTGCCGGCGCCGAGCGCCGCGCGAATCGCGAGCTCGCCTTCACGCCGAACCGACCGCGCGAGGATCAGGTTCGCGACGTTCGAGCACGCGACGATGAACACGAGTCCCGACGCCGCGAGCAGCACCAGCAGGATCGTACGCGCCGGCGAGATGATCTCGTCCCGCAGCTCCTTGGCGTCGATGCGGAAGTCGGCCTGCTTCTCGTAGGACTCCGGATGCGCCTTCACCATCGCCGCGTGCGCCACGCGCAGTTCGGCGCGCGCCGCGTCGAGCGTCACCCCCGGCGCCAGGCGTCCGAAGAGCTCCGTCATCCGGTGCACCCGCCCGTCGACCAGCGTCGCGGCGAGATGATGCGGGCTCGTCACGACGTTGGCGATGATCTCGGTCTCCTGCGGATACGGCACCGACGGCTCGAGGACGCCGACGATGGTCGCCGGCCGATCGCTCAGCCGGACCTGTTTGCCGATTACGTTGGGATCGCTCTTGAACGCGCTCGTCCAGAACCGGTACGTCAGCACCGTCGCACCGTCCGCCTTCGGCCCATCGTCCGACGGCCCGAGCAGTCGCCCCATCACCGGTTTGAGCCCCATCACATCGAAGTAGGAGCCGCCGACGACGCCCGCGCGAACGGTGCGCGGGTCGCCGAGCCCGATCATCGTGAACTCGATCGTCGAGAAATCGCCGAACGCGCTGAGCGACTTCACCGACGCTCGTAGATCCCTCAGCTCCGGGACCGAGAAGGCCGCGTTCGCCACCCCGATGCCCGGCGCGCTCTGACGGATGTAGATGAGCCGCTCGGCCTCGCGGTTGACCAGCGGCCGCAGCAGCACGCCCCTCACGACGCTGAAGATCGCTGCGTTGGCGCCAATCCCCAGCGCGAGCGTGAGGACGACAGTGATTGCCAAACCCTTTGCTCGGGCGAGCGACCGAACAGCAAAACGAAGGTCGGTGATCCAGCTCATAGCGCTCGTGGCGGCCCGTGATGGCCCAGTCACTCCCTTTCAGAGGGTAGTCGAGAGACCGACGGCGATCTCGACAGACCCCGGCGGCTCCGCCCTGTTGGCTTCGCTCAAATGTTACGCGAAAGCCGCGTCCGCCGCGCCTTTGCTACCACTTGATCGGGCTCCCGAGCTCAATCAGGACAGACGGATCTTTCGTCTGACGGATGTGCACGACCACACCCGACGGCTTCTTTGCCTTGATGCGCTTGACCGCCGGCGCCACGTCGTTGGTCAGCCACAGGTGATACTTGCCCTTCGGGCGCGCGTTGAAAATCAGATCGAAAATCGGCGGATCGGGGTTGCCAAACTTGCCGTTTGCCGAGAAGACGTAGTGGTCGGCAATGATCGTCTCGAACAACTCGGCGGCGGCGTTTCGGATGCTCCCGTGATGCGGAACTTTCAGGACGTCGACGTTGCACTTGCCGTTCTTGATCAGACCGCCTTCCTTCAAGCTCTCCAGGATGAAGTCGCCGCGCGCGTCGCCGGTGAGCAGGATGCGCTTGCCTTCGAGATCGGCGAGGACGACGACGCTCGAGAGGTTGTGAATCGAGTTGTCGACGAATTCAGCAGCCAGGGCATCGAGCTCGGCCGGGCTCAGCTCTGATCCGCCGCCCTGTCCCTTCTCCTTCTTTTTGGCGAGCAGCCTCTTGACCTCCGCGTCCCACTTTTTCTTCAGAGCGTCGAGTTCCGGCTGGCGCGGTCCGAGCACCGTAAACCTCAGATCGCCGCCGATGTTCAGGGCGCTTGCGGTGGCCTTGAACAGCAGCAGGTCGTCGAACCCGGTGTTCATGTTGAGGCCGAGCGCGTCGGCGTCGATTCGAAGCTGACGTCCTTGCTTCACGCTGGCAACGATTGCCGCGCCCTCAGGGCTTTTGGGCTTGGCCTTTGCCAACACCTCGGCGCCGACGCTGGCGCTGACCTTGCTGGCGATGTCGTCGAAGCTGTTGTGCCAGAGCGTGAGAATGTCGTATGGCAGCTGCGCCCCGTCATCCTGCAGGTCGCGAAGCATTTTGGTCAGGTCGAGCAGGCCGGTGATGTGGTCATCGTCGATATGGCTCACCATCACCATGCGCAGCTCGAGCACGCCGCCGCCGCGGGCCTTCTTGATCGCCTGCAGTCGCGGCGACAGCGATGACTTGAAGATGCCCTTTGGCCCGCCGTCGATGACGATGAAGCGCGGCTTGTCGGCTTCGCCGTAGTGGAGGATCAGCGCGTCGCCATGATCCGCCTGCAGCGCTTCGAGAGTGAAGACCTTCGCCATACCTGACCTCCTGCACGGTTGATCACACGGACTGCAGCGCGCGAAGGGCATCGACCATCCCGGCGCCCTGGAAGTAGCGCTCGCGCCCGAGGTCGGTCGCCGTGCTGCAGAGAATCTTCTTCACACGCGCCGGCTGGCCCGCGAACTCGCGGTGCCGGGCCATCAGCAGCGCCGCGATGCCGCTGACGTGCGGTGCGGCCATGCTGGTGCCATCCTTGGCGCCGTACGCCTTGTTCAGCACGCTCGAATAGACGCGCTCGCCAGGGCCAAGCAGATCCGGCTTGATGCGGCCGTCGCCGGTCGGTCCCCGGCTCGAGAAGTAGCTGACGCCGTACGTGTGCGGCTCGTAGCGATGCGTCGAGCCGACCGTAATCACCGATTCGGCGTTGCCAGGGTCGGTGATGCTGATGGAACGGTACGCCTCGAGCTCGCCGCCGGTTGTCAGCACCCGCTCGTAACCACGATTGCCGGCGGCGGCGACAACCACCACGCCGCTGGCGACGAGACGGTCGCATTCGTCGCAGATCGGCGTGCGCCCGCACGCGAAGTTCTCCACGTCGTGCAGCAGGGACAGGCTCAGGTTGACGCCGTGAATGACTGGCATGTCGGCGCGGGCGTTCAGGTAACGGATGAACTGCAGCGCCGCGATGATCGAGAACTCCTCTCCGCGACCAGTTTCATCGAGCACGCGGAAGTCGTACAGCCCGATGTCGCGGCACACACCGAAGTACCCCTCGGCTTCGTCGTTGGCGCCAATGATGCCGGCAACGTGCGTGCCGTGGTCGTGCCGCGGCCGTTGATAGCCCTTCTTCTCGGCCATCGGCACCTCAATCATCGGTTCGAGAGAAGCCCAGTCGAGGGACTGTCCCGATCGCAGGCGCCGACGCATGTCCTTGAAGCGGCGATCGATCTGCTCGAGATCGACATCGGCGGACGCCCTGCCAGGGCCCGTGCTGGGATGCGAGTCCAGACTGAGCAGCTGCCGGAGGCTGGTGAAATCGTAGGTGGCGCGAACCCGGGTCGTCGGGTCGCTCGCCGCGTCATGAAAGGCCGGATGATAGGCATCGATGCCGCTGTCAACGACGGCCCAGCCGAGATCGGCGCACTTGATGTCGAACACGCGCCGCGCGGCGTCGGATTTCGTCGCCGGCACGGATTTCGTGATGGCGACGAGCGACTGCCGGTTCAAGCCAATGCTCCAGAGCGACGGCGAAGCCTTCGAAGCGGATCTCGACTCGATTGGGTCGATGTACCAACGCTTGGCGTCCTTGAGCCAGCGCTCAAACACGCTGTGCTGCGCCTTCTCGTCCTCGGCGACCCGGCAGAACTCCCGATAGTCGGCGACGGTCGCGCCTTCGGCACGATTGACGCGCTGGGTCGCTACCCATGGATCGTCGTCTCTGGCTTCTTCCCGCGAGGCCGGACCGGTGGGCCGTTCCGCGCAGAGCGCGATCACACCCACGAGCCGCGCCATCCACGCGAGTTCGTCCTTCTGCTGCTGCGTTTCGCGCTTGGTTGGTGTTCGCTGCAATTGCTTGCGAGGGTCGGTCACATTTCGCCGCCACCAGGGACTGAGCGGCAGCACGCACGTGATGAGCTCTTTGAAGGTCAGCGACGCCGCCACAGTCGTTTGGTTGACGGACAGCGTCCACGTCGGTTTGGTCAGCGGAGAATCATCGAAACGGTTGATCGCTCCGTAGCGCCCTCCTCGAGGCGTCAGTTCGCCGCTGGTGGATTTCGCCTTCAGGGCATCGAGGATGTTGCGCGCGAGAATACCAGGTGTCTGGTCCTTGTGCGGCGTCAGCAGCAAGTCCACGCGGGTGTCGGGCGCGGCGCAATAGGCAACGCCGCCGGACAGCCAGACTTCAGGGAGAATCGGTGAGTCCTGCGTGAACCGTTTCGTCCGCTCGGTCGAGCCGGAGCGGTCCGGCACCTCGAAAACCAGCTTCCGCAGCCGATCTCGCTCAACTCGCATCCGTGACCTCCTACATCTGAGAAAATGTCCGCCTCGGAAGCGGTCCTTTGTTTCGCCATGAGCGTTCGCGGCGACGTCACTCGTCGTGGTGCGGCACTGGGGCTCTCTATGGTGTGTCCCGCGTTGTACGAGTTCCGCTTTCTCGATGTCTAGATCTAAGAACGACGGCGACACGCTATTCGAACAGGCCAAAAGTACCGACCGCGTGCTCGTTCGCACGTTCTAAGTACCTGGAGCCTGTACGATGGACACGGCGATCGACGATGCAGCGGTGTGGACACAATTGAGAGAGTTGACGGTCGCGATCGCCCACGAGCCCAGGAGAGCGAAGCGAAGGGAAGTGATGGTTCAGCGTCGTAAATCGCCGGCTCCTGCTGTCTGGGATGAGCAGCCCGCCGCGTGTCAGGGAGCAGGCGTCGACGTGGCTGTGAGGCTCCGCAGGCATCGCTCCCCGTGAACCCCGCGAACCCCGATACAATGTCGCCAATGAAACTCCTCGTCGCGAACCGCGGCGAAATTGCAGTCCGGATCATCCGCGCCTGCCGGGAGCTCGGCCTCCGGACGGTCGCCGTGTACTCCGACTGCGACCGCGCCGCGCGTCACGTCCGCGACGCCGATCAGGCCGTTCACATCGGCCCGAGCCCCGCGACCGAGAGTTATCTGCGGATCGATCGTCTGATCGACGCCGCGCGACAGACGGATGCCACCGCCGTCCATCCCGGGTACGGCTTTCTCGCCGAGAACGCAGAATTCGCCCGCGCCTGCCGCGACGCAGGCCTCACCTTTATTGGACCCTCGCCCGAGGCGATTGGGCTGATGGGCAGCAAGACCGCGGCGCGCGCGGTCGCGTCCAAGGCGGGTGTGCCCGTCGTGCCGGGGACCGACGAGCCGTTCGACGCGACCGCGCCGGACGATCGCATCGCGCAGGCGGCAGAGCGGATCGGGTATCCGCTGCTGGTCAAGGCTGTCGCGGGCGGCGGCGGCAAGGGCATGCGCGCCGTGGAACGCCGCACCGATCTGTCCTCCGCCGTCCGGGCGGCTCGATCCGAGGCGGGAGCGGCCTTCGGCGACAGCGCGGTCTATCTCGAACGGCGGCTGGATCGTCCACGCCATATCGAGATCCAACTGCTCGGCGATCAGTACGGGACCATCGTACCGTTCGTCGAACGCGAGTGTTCGATCCAGCGCCGTCATCAGAAGGTCGTGGAGGAATCGCCGTCCCCGGTCGTCGATCCGCGGCTGCGGCGGCGCATCGCGGATGCGGCGGCGGCGGTCGCTGAGCGCGCGCGCTACACGAACGCGGGCACGATCGAGTTCCTGGTCGACGCGGACGGCGCGTTCTACTTCCTCGAAATGAACACGCGCCTCCAGGTCGAGCATCCCGTCACCGAGATGGTGACGAGCCTCGACCTCGTGCACTGGCAAATCCGGATCGCCCGCGGTGAGCGGCTGACGATCGACCCCGAGCGCGCGCTGACGCCCGTGGGCCACGCCATCGAATGCCGAATCTACGCGGAAGATCCGGACGAAGGGTTTCTGCCTTCGCCCGGGCTCGTACGCGGTCTCCGCGCGCCGGGCGGCCCCGGCATCCGGAACGACGGCGGCGTTGCCGCAGGCTTCACCGTTCCCGTGTACTACGATTCGATGATCGCGAAGCTCATCGCGTGGGCAGAAGCACGCCCGGATGCCATCGCGCGCATGACGCGGGCGCTGAGCGAATACGAGGTCCTCGGCATCAGGACGACGATCCCGTTCTTCCTGTGGCTGATGAACGAGCCCGAGTTCCTGAGCGCGCGGTTCGACACGACGTATCTCGATCGCGTGCTCGAATCGCGCAACGGCGCGTCGTTCAGCGCGCTTTCGGACGACGAAGAACGGCGGCTCGCGGCGGCCGCCGCGATTGACGCGTGGATGAAGGCGAGAAGGGCCACGCCCTCCATCGATCCCGGTTCGTCTGGAACGCAGAACGCCAGGACGCGGATTGCCCGGCAGGAGGCGCTCCGCGCCATGCCGTTCACCCGATGACGCTCGACGTCGAACTGAACGGCCGCAGCCGCCTCGTCACCGTCGAACCTGAAGGTCAGCAGGGGCGCTTCCGCGTGACGATCGACGGCGTCTCCTCAATCATCGACGCAGAGCGGGTGGGGGAGTTCGGCCTGTCGTTGCTCTTCGATGGCGCGAGCGAGAGCTGCACCTTTCAGCTCGCGCCGGGAGGCGGCCGCGGCGAGGTGCTGGCCAATGCGAGCGGCCGCACCGTCTCGCTGATCGTGAACGGGCGCAGGCGCGCGCGCGGCGGAGGCGACGCTGCTGGCGGTCATCATGGCGAGCAGAAGATCAGCGCGCCCATGCCGGGCCGCGTCGTTCGCGTGCTCGTCGCGCCGGGCGATCAGGTCGCAGCGCGCCAGGCGGTCGCCGTCGTCGAGGCCATGAAGATGGAAAATGAACTGAGGTCTCCCCGCGCCGGCCGCGTCAAGGACGTGGCGGTTGCGCCGGGGACGTCGGTCGAAGCCGGCCGCGTGCTCGTGGTGGTGGAGTAGCGGCATCGGCCGGGTGCGCCCGGACGTCGTGAATCTTGCTCGAAGAGCCCCTTTCCCAATCGGAGCCCCCCGCCGCTGACGCTGCGCCGGCGACGCCCGCGCCGCCTCCGAGGCGCCGCAGGCATCCGCTTCTCCGCGCGCTCGCGCTCCTGATCGCCGTGATCGCGGCGCTGATCGTTGCGACGATCACGATCGATCTCGGTCCGGCGCTTCGCAAGCGGGCCGAGACGGCCGCATCCAATTACCTGCAGCGGCCCGTTCACATTGGCGGTCTGAAAGTCGTCCTGCTGACCGGCAGTTTCCGCGTCAGCGATCTCGTCATCGAGGGCCTGCAACCCACCGATCGTCCTTTCCTCAAAGCGAAGCGCATCGACGTGAACTTCCCCTGGTGGACCATCGTCACCGGGCAGCTCGTCGTCGAGGACGTCGACATGAGCGACTGGGAGATGCTCGTCGAACAGTTCCCCAACGGCCGGCACAACTTCCCGAAGCTGATCAAAGAATCGAAGGGGCCCAAGGGGCCGAAGCGGTTTACGACGACGGTGCGGCAGGTGATCGCGCGAAGGGGCCAGTTCACCTATGACGATCACACGACGCCGTGGAGGACCGTTGCGCGCAACCTGAACGTGAGCGTGTTCCGCGGGTTCTCCCAGTACGAGGGGACGGCGCAGTTCACCAACGGGACCGTCGCGATCCAGTCGTACGAGCCGTTCCGTGCGGACATGTCGACGCGCTTCCGCATCGACGGCGGGCGCGTCAATCTCGAGCGCATCGATCTCAGGAGCGAAGGCGCCGTCTCCGTCGTCGACGGCTACGTCGATCTCGCGCACTGGCCCGAGATGCTCTACAACGTCCGCTCGCGCGTCGACTTCCCGATCGAGAAGAACATCTTCTTCAAGGAGATGAACTTCACCGTGGCCGGCTACGGCGACTTCACGGGGACATTCCATTTCTTCAAGGGCGGGCGCGAGCTGAAAGGCACGTTCCGCAGTCCTGAGGCCGGCGTGAACGCCTGGCGCTTCCCGGACGTGAACGGCTCCCTGCTGTGGGTTCCGAGCAAGTTCGAGGTGACGGACGTCACGTCCGGCCTGTATGGTGGCCGCGCGAAGTTCAGCTTTTCCATGGGACCGTTCGGCCAGGGACGTCCCGCCCAGGCGATCTGGGATACGACGTACTCGGACGTCGATCTCGTGCAGCTCACCGACTTCCTGAAGACGGAAGGGCTGCGGCTCTCGGGCCGGGCGTCGGGTCGCAACCGGCTCGAGTGGCCGCTCGGCAAATTCGCGCAGAAGCGCGGCGAAGGACAGATCACGGTGACGCCTCCGCCGGGAATGGCGCCGCTGCCGCGGCAGCTCCCGCCCGACCTGATCGCGCGCGTCGATCCGCTCCCGCCCGAGGAGGGTCCGTTCAACCCGCATTTGTGGATCGGCTACGTGCCGGTCGCCGGACAGATTTCGTACGCGCTCGATCCGCAGTGGATCACGATTGCGAACGGCTGGACGGCGACGGACCGCACGTATGTTGCATTCACCGGCCGCACCGCCTGGGGGCAGCGCTCGCAGATCCCCTTTCACGTGACGAGCGCCGACTGGCAGGAGAGCGATCGGCTGCTCGCCGCGATCATGACGGCATTCGGATCGCCGACCGGTGGGATTCCGATTGGTGGGCGCGGTGAATTCGACGGCACCTTCCTCGAAGCCTTCACGCGGCCGCGCATCGAGGGGCATTTCTCCGGTGAGCGGATGCGCGCGTGGGACGTCGTGTGGGGGCGCGCGGTCGCCGATCTCGTGATCGAGAACAGCTATGTCGACATCTCGAAGAGCCTGATCGAACAGGGGGAATCGCAAATCGAGGCCACGGGCCGCTTTTCGCTCGGCTATCCGCGCAAGGACGAGGGGGAAGAGATCAACGCGGTCGTCCGCATGTCGAAGCGGCCGCTGACGGATCTGCGTCACGCGTTCGAGCTCGACGATTATCCGGTCGACGGTCTCGCGTCCGGCGAATATCACATCTACGGCAAGTACGAGACGCCGGATGGCTTCGGCCGCCTGCAGATCGATCGCGGCACCGCATACGGCGAGACGTTCGACACCGCTCATGCCAACCTCCGCTTCGAGGGAAACGGCGTCCGCCTCGATGGCATCGACATCGCGAAGAGCACCGGACGCGTCACCGGCGCCGCGTGGGTGGGTTGGGACGGAACCTACTCCTTCGACGCGGACGGCTCGCGCATTCCCGTCGAA
>JAICSD010000494.1 GCA_025937075.1 Vicinamibacteria bacterium
ATGGGGCTGTCGTGCGGCAACCCGACCGCGACGGCCCACCTAAGAGAAGGTGAAGTTGTGGTGGATCTCGGTTCGGGCGGCGGTCTAGACGTCTTTTTGGCGGCTCAAAAGGTCGGGCCGACCGGCAAAGCGATCGGGATCGACATGACCCCGCAGATGATCGAGCTCGCTCGGCGCAACGCCGCGCGCGGCAATCCGCCGCCGGCGAACGTCGAGTTTCACCTCGCGACGATCGACAAGCTGCCGTTGCCGGGCGCGTCGGCGGACGTGGTGATCAGCAATTGCGTGATCAACCTCGCGCCGGACAAGCCGGCGGTCTTCCGCGAGATCGCGCGCGTGCTCAAGCCCGGGGGCCGGCTCGCCGTCAGCGAC
The DNA here is from genome assembly GCA_025937075.1 of Vicinamibacteria bacterium. The sequence goes on from JAICSD010000494.1 coordinate 373, forward strand.
ATCGCGCTCAAGCAGCCGCTCCCGCCGCCCCTCGCGGGCGACATCATGGCCTACGTCGGCTGCATCGCCGGCGCCATCCTCATCGACGACTACCCGCGCCAGTTGCTCGACGCCGGCTTCGAGCACGTGCAGGTGATCGACAGCGGGGCGGACCTCAACGCCTACGCGAAGGTGGAAAACCAGTCCGGCTGCTGCTCGCCGCCAGTCCAGTCGTCGTCGCTGCCGATCGCCAAAGCTCCGTCGTGCTGCGGCAGCGAAGCGCCGCACGAGGATCAAGCGCTGCACGATCGGCTGAAGGACCTGCTGAAGCGATACGACGTCAACCAGTATGCGGCGAGCGTGAAGGTGTACGCGGTGAAGCCGAAGTGATCCGCGTCGTACCGGTATGCGGGGAAAGAGGCCGAGGTGGGATTCGAACCCACGAATAACGGATTTGCAATCCGTCCCCTTAGTCCACTTGGGTACTCGGCCGCATGACGTGCCCGTTTTTCTTCGGCACGCGAGACGCGGGATTGTAGCGGGCACAAATGCCATGGCAAACGCCGCTCGTTCACGCCGCCGCACGGCCGGTTTTTCCGCGCTGCCTCTCCGTCATCTTCCCGTTAGATGGGAACACATGGATTCGGTACCTTCACGGAGGTCTGATTCGTCTTCCCCCGCCTCCCGCTATGAGCTTCCCCCGGAGGTGTACAACGCCGCGGGCAAGGTCCGCCGCGCGGGCTTCGAGCTCGAATACGCGGGCGTGAGCATCGAGCAGTCCGCGCGAATCGTGCGCGACGTCTTCGGTGGACGAGAGACGGTTCTCAGCACGTTCCAGCGCACGGTCGAGACCGACCTCGGCACGTTTTGCGTCGAGATCGATGCGACGCTGTTGAAAGACAAGACCTACGAGCAGCCGCTCCGCGCCGTCGGCATCGACCCGAATCACCTCGATCTCCGCTGGCTCGAGCACGCGCTGCTCGGCACATTCTCCACCATCGTCCCGATCGAGATCGGCGCGCCCGCGATCGAGATCACCAGGCTCGATCCGCTCGACGAGCTTCGCCGACGACTGCACGATGCCAGCGCCAAGGGGACGCGGGCGTCTTTTCTGTACGCGTTCGGCATGCACATTAACCCGGAGATCCCGTCGGACGATCCGGCGATGCTGCGGGATGTGCTGCGCGCCTTCGTGCTGCTCTATCCCTGGTTGAAGGACCGCGCGCAGATCGACGTCTCGCGCCGCATCACGCCTTACGTCGATCCGTTTCCCGACGAGTACGCGCGGTTGATCCTCGGCCCGGCGTATCCGGCATCGCGCGATCGGCTGATCGACGATTACCTCCGCTACAACGCCACGCGAAACCGCGCGCTCGACATGCTGCCGGTGCTCGCTCATCTGGACGCGCATCGCGTGCTCGCGCACGTCAGCGACCGGCATCTTGTCAAGCCGCGGCCCGCCTTTCACTATCGCCTGCCCAACTGCATGATCGACGAGGAACACTGGACGCTGGCGCGGGAGTGGAAGCTGTGGGTGGCGGTCGAGCGGCTCGCGTGGGATCGCGATCGCCTGGCGGAAATGTGCCGCGCGTATCTCGACGCGCAGGAGCGGGCGCTCAAGCCGCTGGTCGATCCGTGGCCGGATCTCCTGGAGTCGTACCTCAAGGCCTCCTGATGCGCCACAGCCGCCGGCCCATCATCGGCGTCACCGGACCGGATTGCGGGGGCGCGGCGGCGTGGATCTTCACGCGCTTGGCCGTCTATCTCGCCGGCGGACGCGCCGTCCACATCACGCCGGCGCACCGGTGCGACATCGCAAGATTAGAGGGCCTGATCGTCGGCGGCGGGGCGGACGTCGATCCGAAATTATACGGCCGGGAGTTGCTCCACATCACCGAGGCCCGGCGTCCCGCGCAGGCGGCGGGGCCGTGGCTGCTCAACCTGGTCCTCTTCCCGCTCACGTGGCTGATCCGAAAGTTTGCCGCCGCCACCGCGCGCCCCGGTCCGCGCCATGGCGGGCGCGATCCGCTGCGGGATGCGCTCGAAATGCGATTGATCCACGCCGCGGTGCTGCGCCGCCTGCCGATTCTCGGCATCTGCCGCGGGTGTCAGCTCATCAACGTCCACTTCGGCGGCTCGCTCTATCAGAGCTTGAAAGGCTTCTACGTCGAGGACCCGGAAGTGCGCACCACCCTCCCGCGCAAGCGAATCATCGTCCCGCCGGAGACGAAGCTGGCGAAGGTGCTCGGCCGCCACCCCCGCCGCGTGAACGCGCTGCACCGGCAGGCGATCGCGCAGCTCGGCCGCGGGCTGCGTGTCGCCGCGCGCGACCGGAACTCAATCGTCCAGGCGATCGAGCACGAGGCGCTGCCGTTCGTGCTCGGCGTGCAGTGGCACCCCGAGTATCTGCCGCAGATGCGCGAGCAGCGGGCGATCTTCTGCGCCCTCGTGCGCCACGCCCGCGCTGCCGCTCACGTCGAGCCGGCGGCCGGTAAAAACTACG
>JAICSD010000521.1 GCA_025937075.1 Vicinamibacteria bacterium
ACAGAACGCCCACAGCAGCAACAGCGCAATCCAGAGCGCCATCGACAGCCGCACGATGAGCGCAACGGCGGTCGCCGAAACGAACAGCGAGACCACCGCCGTGAGATAACCAAGAAAGACAATCAGGCCGAGCCCGCCGATCGCGAGAATCGATTGCCACGCGTGAAACCGGACGTCCTCGTTCTTCGTTTCCGCGAGCAGCATGAGGGCGCCGGAGAGGGGGCCGGCGGCGTACGCAAGCGCGGACGCCGTCCTCGGCGCCAGGCCGGTCGAGGACGGCTGGTTGACAGAGGCTGCTGGCGGCAGCGGATCGGGCGGCGTCATTTGACGCGGAACTCGACCTCGCGCCTGATCGGCGGGTTGTTGCCGACGAGCGACTTCGCTTCGACGCGCAGGACGTAGCGCCCCGGCGCGATCCCGCTCAGCGGCACCTGCGCCCTGTAACCGTACCCGCCCGTCGATCCCTGGAGCTCTTCGCTCTTGCGCTCGTCCGACGTCGTGAACACGACCTTCCCATCGTCGGCCAGGACGGATGCCGTGATCGCGACGCGATGCGGTGTCGAGACCGCGTTGTCGTACACCTCCGTGAACAGCGTGAGCGTGTCGGCCTGCACGAACTCGCGCGTCGCCGTCGGCGGCGCGGGCAGCACGTCCTTGAACTCGTTGACGCTCGGATCCGGGCTCGCCGTGGGCACGTGGCTCGCCGCGATCGACGTCAGCGCGATGCCGCTCATCGACAGCGGTGCCTTCGAGAAATCAGGCGCGTCCAGCTCGGTGACGACGGTTCCCGTGAGGCCGCCATTCTTCTCGCGCGCGCCGATGCGCAGTTGATAGCGCCCGGGCGGCACCTGCAGCCGTCTGATGATGCGGAACGATCCGTGGACGAGCGCCTGCTGCGTCTGCGGACGCAGCTTCAGCCCGATGACGTCCCTGCCGCCGTCCTTGATCTTCCCCGACATGCTGTCGGACGCGAACAGCGAGACCTCGAGGTCGTTCAGGAACAGCCCTTCTGGACTCTGCGCGAACGTGAGCTTCGAGCCGTCGATCTCGATCGCGAGCGCGATGGCATCGTTCTGACCCGACCCTTTGAACGGCGCCGCAAATGCCGAGAGCGTCAACCCGCTGATCGGGATCGGGCTCGAGAGCGCATCGCGCAGCTCCGGAGATGTGGCGGCGCCGGGTGCAAGCTTGGGAGCGTCGCTCTTGCCCTTCGGCGCGACATAACCGCTTCTCGCGCGCACGTTGAACCCGGGCTTCAGAACCTTCACGGAGATGCTGCGGAATTTTCCATCACGCTTTTCGTTCGTCGGATAGTAGCCGAGGACGTAGTAGTCGCTGTTCTCCCGCTGGATGCGCGCGAAGCCATCGCGATAATCGTTGTTGTTCAGAAGGGCGAACCCGCCGGTCTGCTCCGAAATGGCGCGCATGCTGTCGTGCTGCAGGCGCAGCTCGTCCTGGAGGCTGTTCGGGCCGATCGAGTTGTCGTCCGCGAACGACTGGATGTCGATCGAATCCTCCATCCCGGACGTCAGCCCGCGCGGATCGACCGCGTAGAAGCTCACGTTCCCGCGCGTCGCGGCGGCAATGGCGTCCTGCATCTGCTGCCGGATGTCGGTCGCGTACTGGTTGTGCATCACGTCGACGATGTCGTAGTTGATGCCTTCCGTGAACCAGACGACGGCCTTGCGGCGGCCGCGCATGCCGGTCAGGTAGTCGGCGACATTTTTCAGCGTGCTCAGCGTGTTGCGCGCCTTCATGCTGCGCTCGAGATCGCTCATCGAGGCGTTCAGGTGGCTCGTGCCGCCACCCTGCACGTCGCGGTTGTTGAAGTAGTCCGCCAGCGCCGCGCTCGTGGACGAATCCGGTCCGGCCCCCATCGCGTGGTCGATCGCGGCGAGCAGGCGCGGCCGGTCGCCGGTGAAGTCCTGCATCGCTCCCGATCGCCCGCTCGTATTCACGATCGCGACGAGATCGTTGGCCCCGACGTAGCGCTCCACGAACTGCCGCGCAGCCAGGCGCGTGCGCGGCGTCCGCTGGAAGCGCGTGTTCTCGTCGTCCAACACGAGCACGAACACACGCCCTTCGAAGGAAGTGCGGTTCGACGCGACGTCCGGACGGATCGCCGCCTTCGCGAACAGCGGCGGATCAACGGGTTCGGTCGGAATCTCCACGGGCGCGAAGATCGACAGCGTCTGCGGCTTGCCGTCCTCGAAGACCTGAAAATCCTCTTTTCTCAGGTCCTTGGCGAAGTTCCCTTGCCCGTCGGTGACGACGGCGTCGACCT
>JAICSD010000306.1 GCA_025937075.1 Vicinamibacteria bacterium
ACACGCGAGCGTGATCTCTGACGGCGTCTTCCGCGAGGCCGCTCCCTTGCCGCCCCCGGCGTAAAATCCCAGCTCCGATTCGAGCCCGCGGATACCTTCCTTCAGCGCGCCCGTGACCGTCGTCGTCACGCCGCTCGAGTGCCAATCGAAGCCGAGCACGCACCCGAACGCCTGGAACCAGAACGGATCGGAGAGGCGGCGCAGCATCTCGTCGCTGCCGTATTCCGCGACGATGTGCGCGGTGATCTCGCGCGAGAGCCGGGTCATGCGCGAGAAGAGCCACGCGGGTGCGCGTCCGCTGTGAAGAGGAAGATGTGCGGTGCCGGAGCGCATGAGGGCAGTCTATCGCTCGGCGGCCCTGAAAGGCCCGCCCCACGATCGGCGGCGGCCCGCTCTACGACATCGTAGCGCGGGCCTTTCAGGCCCGCGTCAACCCCATTTTCAACGCATCGAGCGTCGCATCGAGCTCCGACTCCTGCCGGGGCAATTTCAACAAACGCTCGAGCTGGGGCGGGACGGGCAGCGATTGGCCGATCAGCGGCTCGACGATCTCGTTGAACTTCGCCGGATGCGCGGTCGCGACGATCACCCAGTGCTCGTCCCCGCGCGTCCGTGCGATGTCGCGATAGATCCACGCAGACGTCGCCGTGTGCGGGCACCACGCGCGGCCGTAACGCTCCCAGTCCTCGCGAATCGTCGTGCGAATCTCATCGTCCGACACGTGCGCGGCCGAAATGTGCAGCCGAAGACGATCGAGGTCCGGTACGAGCGCCCGCAGCCGCTCCATGTTCGACGGGTTCCCGACGTCCATCGCGGAGGCCAGCGTCGCGACGCTCGGCCGCGGACGCCAGACGCCGTCGTTGACGTAATCCGTAATCGTGAGGTTGGCGTTCGTGGCGAGGACGATGTCGCCGATGGGAAGCCCGATCTCGCGCGCGAGCACGCATGCCATCGCGTTGCCGAGATTTCCGGTAGGAACGACGAAGTTCGGCTTTCGTCCTTCGCGGCGCCGGATCTGAAGGCTCGCCCACGCATAGTACGCCGCCTGGGGCAGCAGGCGCCCGAGGTTGATGCTGTTAGCGGACGACAGCTCGAAGCTCTTCGCCAGTTCGGCGTCGCGAAAGGCCTCCTTCGCCATTCGCTGGCAATCGTCGAACGTCCCCCGAACGGCAAACGTCCGCACGTTGCCGCCCCAGCACGACAACTGCTGCGCCTGACGCGGCGACACCAGGCCCTTGGGATACAGCAGCACTACGTCCGCGAAGGGGCGCCCGTGGAACGCCGCCGCGACTGCTCCTCCGGTATCACCGGACGTCGCGACGAGAATCGTCAGCTTGCGCGGCGCGCCCGAGCGCAGGCGGTGGAGAGAGGCGGCGACGAACCGCGCGCCGAAATCCTTGAACGCGCACGTCGGACCATGGAACAGCTCGAGCACGCTGACCGGGCCAGGAGCATTCGCAAGCGGCACGAGCGGCGCGGGAAAGTTGAACGCCTCGTGGCAGATCTCGTCGAGATCGGCCTCGAGCGGATCGCCGTCCGCAAAGGGTCGCAGCAGTGCGGCGGCGGTCTCCGCAAGGTCCGGCGGTGCGTCGAACGCGTCGAGCGAGAGCCGCGGCAGCTCGGAAGGAATAAAGAGGCCGCCATCCGGAGCGAGACCCTGGGTGATGGCGTCGCTGAGGCTGACCTGTGTATCCGCGCCTCGCGTGCTGATGAATTTCATTCCGGCACAACCTGTGCGCCCGCGGATTCGATTGGCGAAATCCACTGATCCGCGAGAAGTCCGTGAAGCTGAAAGGCCGCCGCCATCGCGTCGCAGACGGTCTCTGCGCGATCCTGTTCGCACCACGCGAATACGGTCGGGCCCGCCCCTGAAATGGAGCAGCCGAGCGCGCCGTTCGAGAGTGCCGCCCGCTTCACCGACTGGAACCCGGGAATCAGCAGCATTCGCTGCGGCTCGATGATGACGTCCTCCAGCGAAACCTTGATCAGGTCGAGGTCGCCGGTGAAGCAGCCGGTGAGGAATCCGGCAAGGTTGGCCTGCTGCCAGATCACGTCGGACAGCGAGACGCTTTCCTTCAGCACCTCGCGCGACTTGCGTGTCGGAAGCTCCAGGTGAGGGTGCACCAGGACGCAGCGCACGCACGCGGGCACCGGAATCTGCTTCACGTTCGGATCGTCGATGCCGACCGTGAGGACGAGGCCGCCGTAGAGCGATGGCGCGACGTTGTCGACGTGGAGCGCGCCGCTCGCGATTTGTTCGCCGCGCATCGCGCACTTGAGCAGCGCCAGCTTCGGGAGCGGCCGGGAGAGCAGCGCGTTGGCCGCGACCACCGCTGCAACCGCGGACGCGGCGGATCCGCCGAGGCCGGAACCGAGCGGTATGCCCTTTTCGATGGTGAGCTCGAAGCCGTGATCGAGCCCGACAGCTTCGACGAGCGCCGCGACGGCCACACCCGCCGTGTTGCGTCCGCCCTCGAGCGGAAGCTCGCGGACCACGCCGGTGATGGCTGCGATTCGTACAGTGCGGTCCGCGATGCGCCGCGCACGCACGCGATCGCCGACGGTCTGGACGCTGTGCCCGAGGACGTCGAACCCGACGCCGACGTTGCCGACGCTCGCCGGCGCGAAGGCCACGGCCTCGTCGGAACCACGGGCAGCCGCGTTCATGTCACAGTCTCGCGCCAAGGTATGCGCACACGCGGAGCAAGTCCGCGAACACGCCTGCGGCGGTGACGCTCGGGCCCGCGCCGGGCCCCTGAACGACGAGGGGATTCCGATCGTACCGACCGGTCACGAAGCGGACGACATTGTCGGTCAGATTGATGTTCGCGAACGGGTGCGTCCGCTCGAGCTCGACGAGGCCGACCGACGCGCGCGTGCTCGCCGCATCGAGCGTCCCGACGTAGCGAAGCACGCGGTTCTTCGACAGCGCCGCCTCCAGACGCGCGAGCATCGGCGCGTCCAGCTCGGGAAGTCGTTCCATGAACTCCGGGATCGAGCAGCCTTCGAGCGCCGCGGGCACGAGGCCTTCGAGATCGACCTCCTTCAGCTCCAGCGGCCGTCCCATCTCGCGTCCGAGGATGATCAGCTTCCGCGCCACGTCCATCCCGGAGAGATCGTCGCGCGGATCGGGCTCCGTGTAGCCGTTCTTCTTTGCTTCACGCACGACGGCAGAGAACGGCGCCCGGCCGTCCCAGACGTTGAACAGATACGCGAGCGTTCCCGAGAGAATTCCTTCGATCCGGCGGATCTCGTCGCCCGTCTCCCGCAGGTCGCGGAGCGTCTGGATGATCGGCAGGCCGGCACCGACCGTCGCCTCGTACAGATAGTGCGATCCACCCTGCCGGCGCGCGTCCTTCAGCGCCGAATACAACGAGAGGGCGCCGCTGTTCGCCTTCTTGTTGGGTGTGACGACGTGGATGCCGGCGGCGAGCCAGCGCGGATAGACGCTCGCCACCTCCGCGCTCGCGGAGCAGTCGATGATCACCGCGTGCGGCAGGCGATCCGTGTTCACGTGCGCCTCGAGGCGCGCGAGGTCGGCAGACTCGCCGCGACGCAGCGCGTCGCGCCAGCACGTCAGCGGAATCTGCGCGTCGGCCAGGGCCATGCGTGTCGACGTCATGATTCCCCGCAGCCGCAGATCGAGGTGGAAGTCGCGCGACAGCCGCTCGGCCTGCGACGCGAGCTGGTCGAGGAGCGCGCTCCCGACGAGGCCCGGGCCGATGAGCCCGATCGAAACCGTGTGGGGCGAGAGATAGAAGCCCGAGTGCACGGCGCCGAGCGCCTTGCTCGCCTGCCGCTGATCGACCACGCACGAGATGTTCCGCTCGGACGACCCCTGCGCAATGGCCCGCACGTTCACGCCCGCGTTCGCGAGCGACGAGAAGACCTTCGCGGCGATCCCGGGCGTCCCCGCCATCCCGTCGCCGACGACCGACAAGATGCTGCAGCCCACACCCACGTCGACGTTCTGAATCTGCCCCTGTTCGAGCTCCGCCGCGAACGTCTGTCGGACGACGGCGGCTGTTCGCTCCGCCTCCGCCTCCGGGACGGCGAAGCAAATCGAATGTTCGGAGCTGGCCTGCGAGATGAGCACGACCGAGATGCCGTGTTCGCGGAGCGCCCCGAACAGCCGCTGCGCCGTGCCGGGCACGCCGATCATCCCCGCGCCCTCGACGTTCACGAGCGCGAGCCGATCGATGCTGGTGATCCCCTTCACCTGATGGTTCGAGACCGGATGCGCGCAGATGAGCGTCCCCGGCTTCTCCGCCGCAAACGTGTTCCGGATCCAGATCGGGATCTCCTTCGCCACGGCCGGCGCCATCGTCTGCGGATGGATCACCTTCGCGCCGAAGTACGCCAGCTCCATCGCCTCTTCGTACGAGAGGGAATCGATGATCGTGGCTTCGGGCACCAGACGCGGATCCGCGCTGAGGACGCCGTCGACGTCCGTCCAGATGTGGATCTCGTCGGCATCGAGCAGGCTGCCGACGATCGAGCCCGTGAAATCGCTGCCGTTCCGTCCCAGGGTCGTCTGCAAGCCGGCGGGATTGCGGGCTATGAATCCCGTCACGACGAGGGTGGCGTCGTCCTCCGGGCCGATGAGGCCCACGGTGTTGGCGCGCGACTCGGTCCAGCGCACCGACGGACCGAGCGCACCCCACTCGACGACGATCAGATCCCGGGCGTCCACCCAGCGGACGTTGCGCCGTCGGCCGCGCTGTGCGAGGTAAGGAGTGAAGAGCCGCGTCGACCAGATCTCGCCGAAGCCCACGACGAGATCGCGCACGGCCTGCGGCGCGGATCGAATCAGCCGGACCGTTTGAAGGATTCCGAGGATGTCGCGGCAGCCGGAATCGAGCTCGCTGATGTACGCATCGGCGGCCGGCTGATCGAGAAGCGTGCGCGCAATGCCGACGTGGCGCTCACGCAACGCATCGAGGCGGTCCGTGATGTGCTCGTCGCGCTCGGCGGCGGCGATCAGGTTCAGCAGACCGTCCGTCACCCCGCGGCACGCGGAGAGCACGGCGGCCATGCGCGGACGGGTATCCGCGTCGAGGATGGCAGCGACGCGCTCCATGCACGCCGCATCCGCCACGCTCGATCCGCCGAACTTGTGCACGCGCCATCGCGACTCCGGCATTACACGTCTTTTTTCAATGCGCGCGGGGCCCCACCCCCGCGCGCCGCAGGCGCTCCCGACTAAACATCCAATTCGACCGCATCCTCAGCGCGCTCCATGATGAAACGGAAACGTGCCGATGGATCTTTCCCCATCAACTCGTTGATCACGCGATCGGTCGTGATCTGGTCGGCGATGTCGACGCGGAGCAGGCGGCGAGTCCGTGGGTTGAGCGTCGTCTCCCACAGCACCTTCGGCATCATCTCGCCGAGGCCCTTGAACCGCGTGATCTCGGGCCTGCCGCGGCCGTTGCTGTGCACCTTCAGCAGCCGATCCCGATGCGCATCGTCCAGCGCCCAGAACGTGTCCTTGCCGACGTCGATGCGATAAAGGGGCGGCTGCGCCAGGAAGACGCGCCGCGACGTGATGAGCTGCGGCATGTGCCGGTAGATGAACGTGAGCAGCAGCGTCGCGATGTGGTGGCCATCGGAGTCGGCGTCGGCGAGGATGATGACCTTTCCGTACCGGAGCCGCGCGAG
>JAICSD010000413.1 GCA_025937075.1 Vicinamibacteria bacterium
AGCGGCTGCAACAGCAGCGTCGGCACCGCGCCTCTTCCCGCTTCGGCGGAGGCGTCGATCGTGAACGACATCCGGTCCGGAAAGCGCGCGCGCTGGATTTCGAGGTAGCGATCGACGATCTGCAGCTCGTCGCGAAGGGACGCGTGCCGATCGTCGGCGTCGAGCACGTGACGCAGCAGATCGCTGAGCGCGGCGACGAGTCGCACTACGCCAGCGGTATCACCCGCGCGCGCCAGCGATGCGATGCTGTGGAGGCTGTTGAAAAGAAAGTGCGGCTGCAGATGTCCGCGCAGCGCTTGAAGTCGCGCGGCGGCGAGCTCGGATTCCAGCCGTGCCGCGGCGACGCGCCGATCGCGGTACTGGTCGTAGAGCGTCATCGCCGCTCCCGTTCCGCAAATCGCCGCGTAGATCAGCGGCATCGCGGTGACTTCCTGACGCAACTGCGTGAGGAGGCGCGCGGCGAACCCCATCGACCGCGCCGGCCCGAGCGCGATGGCGAGCGTCGTGCTGAACAGTGAGTGAAGTATCGCCACCCCGATGAGCACAGGTACGTTCGCCAACAGATAGCCCACCCAGCCCCCAAATCGTTCGGGGAGCCATCCGCGAGTGGCGCGCCACACGATCACGGTCACCGGAATCCACGCGCCGAAGTACGAGATCTGCCACGACAGCGCCTCACGGATATCGATCCGCTGACCGGGCGTCCTGGCGAGCCAGATCACTTGCGCGGCCGAGATCGCGCTCACGAACAGCCAGAAGGCCGCCGACGCCCACCACGCCCGTAGTCCCGTCAGTGGCGGATCCGGACGATCGCTCATGAGTGAACCAGATTACCGCAGCACAGACAGGCAATGGTGCGGCTCACTGCAGCCGCGACGCAGCCGGCTGCATTGCCGTTGCACTGCGCGATCGGCGAGCGGCACGCTGACGTCACATTCGCACGGAGGCTCACATGTTCAGTTCACGCGTGCGCGCGCTGACGGTCGTCCTACTCGCGATACCTGTGGCGGCCGTCGCCCAAGAGGAGATGAAACCACCCAGCGGGCCGATCACGATGTCCGGGCAGCTGGTGAAGGCGTTTCAGATGATGCAAAAGGACATCGCGGAGGCAGCATCGAGAATGCCCGACGACCAGTACGGCTTCAAGCCGACAGCGGAGATCAAGCCGTTCGGTCAGCTCGTCGCCCACCTCGCCATCGCGCAATTCCGCGACTGCGCGGTCCTGAAAGGGGAGCCGAGTCCGAAGAAAGACGAGAAGGAGGAGGCGACGCGGACCAAGGCCGAGGCGATCGCGTTGTTGAAAGCGTCAACCGACTACTGCGCTCCGCTCGTCAATGCCATGAACGAATCGTCGCTTACCGAGTTGGCATCCGTCGACAAGATGCAGGTGCAGAAGGGACTCATCCCGATCGAGCTCGCCGTTCACGGGATGGAGATGTACGGCACGATGGCCGTCTACCTGCGACTGAAAGGTCTCGTGCCGCCGATGACGGAGCGCGAGAGCAAGATGAAGAAGGGGCAGTGAAGGCATCACCGGGGTGGCGCGATGCACGCGAAGCTGGCCGAGTCGTTTGGATCCCCGAGGCCCTTGTACCGCGCCTCCTGTGGATACGGACAGAGCGGCCGGCTGATGGTCGCTTGCCGCTTCTCGCCGTCGCCCTGGTACTTCGCCGCGATGATCGTTCCGGGCGCCTCGCCGTGCTCGACCCAACGCTCGAGTGCTGCACGCAAATTGCGAGACGGATCCTCCGGCGACCACTTGCCTGCCTGACCGAACGCGTCCGGCCCCGGCCCGCCGCTGCAATGCTGCACGCCGGGCGCCATGTAAAGGCGCACGAAGCTGTCGACAGCCGGCCTGCCCAGCCGCGCGACGACCGCGTCGTCGTAGTTGATCGTGCTGACGGCGGGAATGGCCGGATCCTGCCAGCCGTGATAGAGGATCAACTTCCCGCCGCGCGCGCGAAACGGCCCGAGATCCGGATTGACGGCGTCCAACGCCTGTCCCGTTTTGTCGACTGCGGTACGCAGGTCGGCCTCGACCGCGAATGTGTGGTCGTCCCAGTCCGGCTTCCCGTAGACCATTCGCGAGAAGTACCCGAACCCGAAGAGCGCCATCAGACTCTTGTGTGGTTCGCGGCCCGTGATCCACATCGTCCAACCCCGTCGCCCGTCTCGGCGCCGGGTAGATAGCCGGGGAAGATCTGATGCCCCTGCGCGTCGCGCGGACCGTCGTAGATCTTCCGCAGCGCCGTGACCTGCGGCGCGGTGAGGCACGTGTTGGCGTCGTCCGTTCCCTTGCATTGGATCGTGGCCGGGTCGAACCGGCATCGGCGCGGGTCGGTCAAAATCCCATCCTTCAGGCCGTCGAGCGCGTCGCACGCCGCGTTCACCGCATCGGCAATCGTCGGGATCTTGGCGGGCGGGATGAAGCTGGCCGGGTCGAGCGTGAGCGCGCGGGTATGCCAGATGGCGGTCGTGAGCAGCTTCGTCCAGTCGTTCGCCGGCGCGCCGGCCAGGATGCCGTCGTAATCGTCCGGGTAGCGCTGCGCCTCCATCAACGCCTCGCGCCCGCGATCGGAGCAGCCGAGGAAATACGAGCGATGCGGCTGTGTCCCGTAGAACGCCCCCACGATTGCGCGCGCCACGCGCGTCATCTCGTGAACGCCACGGTGCCCGAAATCGATCACTTTTTCCGGGTGGCCGAGCGCCCAGGCGGCATCAATCTGCGACGCATGATGACCGGTGTCGGTCGTGGCCGCCGCGTATCCGTGCCGAAGGGCGACGCCGAGGGGCCGGTACTCGATGGTCCCGGCGAACCCGCCGTTGCCCTGCGCCTGCAGCCGCCCGTTCCAGCCGGAGGTGGGCAGCCATATCTCGATCCGGATATCGGAGTCGGGTGTGGGCCGCGCGGTTGCCGACACGCGACAGAACGAAGGGAGCTGCTTGTAGAACGCCGCCGAATCGGCCTGGGTGAACTCCGGCGACGCTTCCGTGAAGGCGCCGGCGGCGACCACGTCCGCCCGCGTGATCGTCGCGGCGGGCACGGCCAGCTGCGCCAGGCGCGTGCAGTCCGCTGCGTCCTCGGCCGCTTCAGCGCCACCGCTCGTGATGGCAGCACGTGGAGTGGCGAACGCGATCGCCAGGCACGCCGCCAGGCTGAGGCGCTTCCAGGTTCGACGTTCGCAGTTCGACAACGGTGTGAAGGTACGCATGGCCGAATATAGATCAGCCGGCAGCTGTCCGGCGCGCTGAAGTAAACGTGCTGGCGGCGCGGAGTACCTGGTTCGTGAGTGCCTGAATTCAAACGCTCGTCAACGATCCGCGCGCGTATAATCCGCGACGCGGATGACACTGCCGGCCGGCACGCGTTTCGGCCCGTACGAAATCCTTTCCCTCGTTGCGGTCGGGGGGATGGGAGAGGTGTACAAGGCGCGGGATACGCGTCTGGGTCGTGAGGTTGCCATGAAGGTGCTCCCGTCGGAGGCGACAACCCAACCCGATCGTGTTGCCCGATTCGAGCGGGAGGCGCGTGCGGCAGCGGCCCTGAACCATCCCAATATCTGCGCGATTTTCGATGCAGGATTTCACGACGGTGTACCGTTCATCGTATCGGAGCTGCTGCATGGAGAAACGCTGCGGGAGGTGCTCACTGTTGGTCCTCTCTCGTCAGGACGAGCGATCGACTATGCGGCCCAGGTCGCCCGTGCGCTGGCTGTGGCCCATCACAACGGCATCGTGCACCGGGACCTCAAGCCCGAGAACCTGTTCGTCGCGAAGGATGGCCGCGTCAAGATTCTGGACTTCGGCATCGTCCAGCGCATCGAGGACTCTGCGTCCGAGTCAGTCACGCAATTAGCCTCTGCAAGACTTACAGGAATCGGCAGCGCGGTGGGGACTGTGGGCTACATGTCTCCCGAGCAGATCCGCGGGCTCGGTACGGATTCCCGATCCGACATTTTCAGCCTGGGTACGGTCCTTTTCGAAATGCTGGCCGGCAGTCCTCCCTTTCGGGGTGACACCGCTGCGGACACGACATCCGCAATCCTGCGGGAGGATCCGCCTGC
>JAICSD010000396.1 GCA_025937075.1 Vicinamibacteria bacterium
CAATGAAAGGAGGCGCGACCATCGCGGCGCACGCGGCGACGAGCGCGGCGAACGCGAACACCGGCGTGATGATCGGCAGCCGCCCCATCACCGCCACCATGAACTGCAGAAGATCGATCGTGGGGCGAAGCCAGAGCGTTCCGGCGACGGCGAACACGACGACGGAAACGGCGCGGATCGCCGGTATCAGCGAGGCCGGCACCGCCAGCAGCCCGATCCCCGCGACGAGCAGCGGCAGGGTCCAGAGAAACCCCGCTGCCGGCGCAATGGAGGCGCAGAAACCACAGAGCGCAATCCAGACGGGCAGCGTGAGACTCCAGACGAGCATCGGATGACGCGGCGCGTGCGCACGAGACGGCAGCCACGCGCCGGCGCGCATCGCGAGCCATGCCGCGAGAGTGCCGATGGACGCGAGGAGCAGGAACAGACGCCGCGGATGGGCGTACCACGGGTGGTACACCGCGCGTGTTTCCCGCAACGCCCACGTCACGGCAATCATCGACGCGATGACCAGCGCCGTACCAAGGAGCGCCCACACGAGATCGAGTACCCACCTCCACAAGCCGAGATATCTGACGCTTGCCGCGAGCACCTTGAACCATGCGAGGACGCCGCAGGTGAGCGCGGCTAGCGCGAGCAGCCATGCGAGGACGGGCCCCCACGACATGGCCGATGTCTGTCCGATGTCGAAGTACGTCGCATCCGACGGGGAGCGCGCGGTCAGATCCATCGCATCCAGCGCCTCCATCATCGTCACGACGTTCTCGCCGCTGCGGCGCAGCGTGGAGTCCGTGAGGCGATCCGGCGTGTCGCGCGCGGTGTGATACGCGTAGCTGTCGCCAATTGGCGCGAAGTTCAGCCCCGGGATGTCGTACCGCTTCAGAATGGAGAAGTCCGTGTCATTGGGAAGACGTCGATAGATTTCGAGCGCATATGACGCGCCGGCCGGATGCGGCGCCCTGTGCGCCCACGGCTTCACGATCCACGAATTTCCGGGCCCTGTCTCGAACAGCATGGCCGTACCGGACGATCCAACCGCTTCGACGTTCACGTACGCCTGCACGCGCTCCATGACCTCGCGATCGGCAGTGAGTCCAGCCGCTCCCATCAGGCCTGCTTCTTCCGCGTCGGTGACGAGCACCATCAGGCTGTGCCGGTGATTCGTTCGAGCGCCGAGCACGCGCGCGGCTTCGAGCGACACCGCGACGCCGAACGCATCGTCTGCAGCACCTGGCGCCTCGGGCACGGAGTCATAGTGCGACACGAGCGCCATGGCGCCGCGCTCCGCTCCTGCCTTGACGCCGATGATGTTCGCGACGTGCGCGGTGAGGCCAAGCTCGAGCCGCCTCGCGTCCGTCTCCTGGACGCGGACGTCGAATCCGAACAGGCGAAGCTGGTCGATGATGTACTGCCTGGCGCGGGCGTTCTCGAGTGTGCCCGCCGGCCGGCTGCCGATGGTGCCGGCGAGCATCTCGACGTGCGCGCGCGCGTTGTCCAGCGAGAACAGCGCCGCCGGCCGCGCGCAGCCAGCCGCCGTTGTAGTCATCAGGACCACCGCCATCAGATTCACGCGTCGGAGCATGCGGGAAGAGTACATCAGGCTCGCAAGACGCGGGGCGGTGTGAAGCTCACCGGGTCGCGAACGCCGCGAGCGCGGTTTCGGCGACCGGCACGCAGTCGAGCGTGTCGCGCCGCGGATGGGTCTCCCAGAAGTCGCGGCGCAGAAAGGCCGCCCGATCCATCCGATCGTACGGCGCGTTGCGGACGAAGACGTACTCGCGTTGAAAGCGCGGCGACGACAACATGTCGAGAATCATCTTGCGGCGGCGCGCACCGATGATCTCGTTCGGACTGCCGCCCGCCCCTTTGCCGCTATTCGCGGCCGGGATCCATCTTGTGCGCGCTAAGGGGCAGCCGTCCGGTATAGACCGCCATACCGACGACCGCGTCGATGCCGATCGAGTCGAGCCAGTCGATCTCTTCCTGGGTCGTGATCCCGCCGGCGGCGGTAATCTGACGCTTCGTCGCCGCGCGTACCTGCTCGATCGCCGCGCGATCCGTGCCCTGCATCAGCCCCTCGACGTCGACGTTGGTGAACAGGAACTCGCCGAAGAACGGCTCGAGGATGTGAATCGCCTCGACAGGCGAGAGATCGAGCACCGAGCGCCAGCCGTGCACGACGACGCGTCCGCCACGCGCGTCGACCGCCGCGATGAGGCGATCCTGCCCGAGCGTGTCGGACAACGAGCGCGCCAGATCGAGATCCGACATGCCGTCGCGAAAGAGAGCGGAGCCGAGGATCACCTTTCGCGCGCCGTTCACAACGGCCTCGGACGCGCGCTCGACGGATCGGATGCCGCCCCCTACACGACAGGGGAGGCGCTGGCAGATTGACTGCACGAGCGCGCCGTTGTTCCCTTCGCCCTTGGCGGCATCGAGATCGATCACTTGAACTTTGGGAAAGCTCTCGAAGCGCTTGATCCAGCCATCGAGGTCGTCGGACGCGAGCGCCAGCCGCTCACCCTGGACGAGTTGAACGACACGTCCGCCCTGGAGGTCGATGGCTGGAATCAGCATGGCCGGTTTACATCCGCACGGGCACACCACGGTCGCTGAGGAACCGCTTCAGCTCGGAGACCGCGTGCTCGGAAAAGTGAAACACCGACGCGGCGAGTGCAGCGTCCGCCTTGCCGATCGTGAACACGTCGTGAAAGTGCTCGAACGTGCCGGCTCCGCCTGACGCGATCACGGGAATCTTGACGGCGGAGGAGACCGCCGACGTCAGCGCGCAGTCGAAGCCGCTGCGCGTGCCGTCGCGATCGATGGATGTCACCAGGATCTCTCCCGCGCCCTCCGCTTCCGCGCGACGTCCCCAGTCGACGGTGTCGAGGCCAGCCGCCTCGCGGCCGCTGCGCGTGAACACCTGCCATCTGTCGCCAGCCTGCTTCGCGTCGATGGCCACAATCACTGCCTGCGATCCATAGCGCGACGCGAGCCGTCCGATCAACGACGGATCGTTCACGGCCGCCGTGTTGAGGCTCACCTTGTCGGCGCCAGCCTCGATCGCCGCCGCCGCATCGTCCTCCGACGCGATCCCGCCGCCGACAGCGAGCGGGATGAAGAGTTCCGTCGAGACGGCGCGAATGGTGCGCGCCAGCGCCCGCCGCTTTTCGACCGTCGCCGTGACGTCGAGGATGACGAGCTCGTCGATGCCTTCGACGTTGTATCGGCGCGCGAGGGCAGCCGGATCGCCTGCGTTCGCAAGATCCTGGAAGTTCACGCCTTTGACGACGCAGCCGTCGCGGACGTCGAGGCAGGCGATCAGGCGCTTCGCGAGCA
Source organism: Vicinamibacteria bacterium (assembly GCA_025937075.1). The sequence continues at coordinate 3,340 of JAICSD010000396.1, forward strand.
CAGGTCGACGAAGTTCCGAAGGACGCGCAGACCGGCGTCCCCGGACTTCTCCGGATGGAATTGCACACCAAAGGTGCGGCCATGTTCGACGACGGCCGCAAACGCCACCGTGTAGGTCGCCAGGCCGACGCAGGCATCCGTCACTGGCGCCGCGAACGAATGCGTGAAGTAGAACGAGGCGTCGCTGGCCAGGCCATCGAGGATCGTCGACGGCCGAACGATTTCGACAGTGTTCCACCCGACGTGCGGCACCTTCTGCGTGGGTGGCAGGCGGAAGCACCGTCCGGACAGCAGCTCGAGTCCGCGGGCTTCGGGTGCTTCGTCGCTGCCCTCGAACAGGTACTGAAGCCCGAGGCAGATGCCGAGCAGAGGGACTCCGCTGGCCGCCGCGTCCTTGATCGGGCGCGACCAGCGCTCGTCGAGCGCGGCCGTCGCCGAGAAATGGCCGACACCCGGCACGATTACGCCGGACGCACGCGACAGCTCATCGGGATTCGCCGGCGTCAAGAGCGTGGCTCCCGCAGCAGCAAGCCCCTTACGCACCGACGTCAGATTCCCGGCGCCGTAGTCGATGAGCGCGATCACAACAGTCCTTTGGTCGACGGGAGCATCCTGCCGAGCTGCCGGTCGCGCGAGCAGGCGACGCGCAAGGCCCTTGCGAACGCCTTGAAGATCGCTTCGACCTGGTGATGGCTCGAGCGTCCGTAGAGCACCTTGAGGTGCACGTTCGCGCGCGCGGCGGCGGCAAAGCCCTCGAAGAAATCGGTCACGAGCTCGACCGGCAGATCGCCGACCTGCCCGACAGCGACGGCCGTGTCGATCACCGCGAACGGCCGGCCCGAGAGATCGACGGCCGCCACGGCGAGCGTTTCGTCCATCGGCATGACGAAGTACCCGGCGCGGTTGATGCCGCGCTTGCTGCCGAGTGCGCGAAGCACGCCTTCGCCCAGCGTGATCCCGACGTCCTCGACCGTGTGGTGCGCGTCGACGTC
>JAICSD010000032.1 GCA_025937075.1 Vicinamibacteria bacterium
AACACGGTGATGAGCCTGCCGCTCGCGAGCGGCCGCGCGGTTTCGAGCAGGTTCTTCAGCGCATCGTCCGTATGGGCGTAATCGACGACGACGCGGACGTCATCTGAGAGATTGGACACCGACTGAAAGCGGCCGGGAACGTGATCGAGCGCGCTGATGCCCGCCTCGATCGCCGAGAACGGCAGGTCGAGCGCCATCGCGGCTGCCGTGGCCGCGAGGATGTTGTAGGCGTTCGGTCTCCCGATGAGCCGCGAGCGCGCGTGGAGCGTGCCTCTCGGCGTGCGGATGTCGAAGTCCAGGCCGTCCAGGGAGAACGAGAGCGGGCCCGGGCGCACGTCCGCTGGGCCCTCGATCGCGTACGTGACAGGCCGTCGCGCAGCGGCCGCCATGTCCTTTCCACGGTAGTCGTCGACATTGACGACGCCGACCGCCTTGTCCGGCAGCATCTCGAACAGCCGGCGCTTGGCCGCGAAGTACGCCTCCATGTCGCCGTGGAAGTCGAGATGATCGCGCGTGAGATTCGTGAAGATACCGGCCGCAAAGCGCACGTCATCGACCCGATGCAGCGCGAGCGCATGCGACGACACTTCCATCGCGCACGCGCCGCAGCCCTCGGTCACCATCTCGCGGAGCAGCTTCTGAAGATCGGGCGCTTCGGGCGTCGTTCGCGCCGCCTCGATCTCGCGCGAGCCGATCCGGTAGCCGACGGTTCCGATACGGCCGCACTTCACACCGGCCGCTTCGAAGATCGACGCCAGGATATAGGTCGTCGTCGTCTTGCCGTTGGTGCCCGTGATACCGACGAGGATCAGCTCTTCGCTCGGATTCGCGTAGAACGCGGCCGCAAGCGCCGCAAGCGCCGCGCGGTCGCTCGTCACCTCGATCCATGGCACGGCAGCGTCGGTCGGCTGTTTGGCTCGTGCAACGACCGCGAGTGCCCCATGCGCGATTGCCTGTGTCGCGAACGCCGCGCCATCCGCGTGCGCGCCACGAAGCGCTACGAAGAGATATCCAGGCTTCACCTGTCGCGAGTCGTACGCGATCCCGCGAACGGGAGGTCCCGCGGACGGCACACCCGCGGCCTCCGAGCGGATGACGCTCTTCGGCAGGCTGCCGAGCAGCTCCGCGAGCGTCATTGCGTCGCGCCTCCGGATGCGGCGGCACTCGGGGTATGTCTGTCGAGCCGCAGCGTGCAGGCTTCGCCGGGCACCAATGCCGCGCCCGCTTCGGGCATCTGCGAAACGACGAACCCGTCGCCGCTCATGCGCGCCGTCAACCCGATATGTGAGAGCGCGCGCAGGGCTTCGCGCGCGCTGAAGCCCCGCAGATCCGGCATGACGCCGGCGCGCGCGAGCTCGAGCACCGCCGTCTGATCGCCGTCGATCCGGGCTGGCTGCGCTGCCACGACATCGCTCTCATCCGCTGAATGCCGAGCCAGCAGTACTGGCGGCGCGGGATTCAGAGTTGGCGGAATCCCGAGGTACGTGAGCGCAGACTCGGCGATGCGCTTGAAGACCGGCGCCGACACCGCGCCCCCCGTGTAGCCGGCACCGTGCGGTGAATCCATCACCACGAGAATCGCGAGCGCCGGCTTGCGGGACGGGACGAACCCGACGAACGAAGCGTTGTAATCGGATTTCTGATAGTGCCCGTTGACGAGCTTCGCCGCGGTGCCCGTCTTCCCCGCGATGGTGAAGCCGGGGATCTGCGCAGCCTTCGCGGTGCCGCGTTCGACGACCTGCTCCATGATCGTCGTGAGCGTCGCCGCGGTTTCGGCCGTGATCGTCCGGCGAAGAATCTTGTGCGGCACCTCGACGCGACGCCCGTCCTTCAGGAACGCGCGCACGACGCGCGGCTCGAGCAGGTGCCCGCCGTTGGCAACCGAGCTTGCGGCAGTGACCATCTGGATCGCCGTCACGCCGATCTGATAGCCCATCGAGACCGACGCAAGCGCGCTCGGATCCAGGCTCGCGATGTTCCACACGATCCCGGGCGTCTCGCCGCGGAAGTCCGGCGCGAGCGTCTGTCCGAAGCCGAACCGGCTGACGTAATCGGCGAGGCCCTGCGCGCCTACCCGCATCCCGACCTTGATCGCACCGACGTTGCTCGATTTGACGATGACGTCGGTGAACGGAATCACGCCGTACCGATGCGTATCGTGAATGGTCCGCGACCCGAACGTGATGGAGCCCGGGCTCGTGTCGATGAGCGTGTCGGGTGTGATGACGTGGCGCTCGAGCGCCGCAGACGCAGTGACGATCTTGAACGTCGAGCCCGGCTCGTAGAGCGTCTGAATCGCGCGGTTTCGACGCTCGTCGTCATCTGATTTCGTAAACGCGTTCGGGTTGAACGTCGGCCAGTTCGCGAGCGCCAGGATCTCGCCGGTGTTCGGGTCCATGATGATGGCGCTCCCGCCGGCCGCGTGGTTCTCCTCGACGCCAATCCTGAGCTCGCGCTCGGCGACGTACTGGAGATACTGATCGATCGTCAGCTCGATGCCCGCGCCAGCCGTGGACGGCCGCTCGACGCGGCTGAACAGGGCGTGGCGCTTCGCGTCGCTCTGGATCAGGATCTTGCCGTCATGCCCGCGGATCTGCGTGTCGTAGGCGGATTCGATTCCGCCCAGTCCGACGTTGTCGAGGCCGACGTAGCCGATGACGTGGGCCGCCAGCTCCTTCTTCGGATAGTAACGCCGGTTCTCCTTGAGAAAGATGATGCCGGGAAGGTCGAGAGCCCGAACGGCACGGGCCTCTTCGGGCGAGAGCTGACGCGCGAGGTAGACGAACGCGCCTCGACGTCGAAGCTTCTTCGCCATGTCGACTCGCCGCTCGGCCGTGCATCCGTCGAGCGCGGCACAGACCTGGCGCGCCACCTGATCCGGATCCTCGATGTCGGAGGGGTCGGCCGCAATCGTATCGGCGTCCACGCTGTAGGCGAGCACGCGGCCGTTTCGGTCGAAGATCTCTCCGCGCTTGGCCGGTGGTGTCACCGTCCGCATCTGCTGGCGATCGGCGCGCGCCATCAGATCGGCGTGGTCGATGACCTGCAGGTAGAAGAGGCGGGCTTCGATCGCGGCGGTCCAGCCGATGAACACGACGGCACAGATGGCGATGCGGCCGGTGAGCACCGTGCGCCAGTCGGCGGGCCGATCGCCGGCGGTCACACGGCGGGCCGACCGCACGCGGTGCAGCAGCGGCTGCCACCCCAGGCAGAATCTGTTGCTGCCGTGCTGCTGGCTCACGTGCCCCTCAACGCGCCGCGACAATCGATTTCTCCGGCGGCGCGGCCGGCGTCACCCGTTCGATCACGATCGCCTGGTCGCGCCCGGGCGCGACCAGATGGAGCTGCTCCGTCGCAATCTTCTCGATGCGCCGCGGCGCGCGCAGCGTTTCGATCTCGAGCCGGAGCTGGCGATTGATCTCCTCTTCGGCCGCGCGGTCCTGCTGCATCCGCTCGATGCGGTACCCGTGACGCACCAGCTCGAAGTGCTGCCACGCCGAGAACAACAGCACCACCGCCAGGAAGATGCCGATGCCCATCGAGCGCCAGAGCTGGCGCTGGCGGGCGGCATCCACCTCGCGGATGATCTGGTTGTTCCGAACGTCCTTCTTGATTGCGTATTCGAAATCGACCGCGCTCATGCGAGCCTCTCAATCGCGCGCAGCTTGGCGCTGCGCGATCGGGGATTGCGGGCTACTTCGGCCTCGCTGGGGAGGAGCGGCCGCTTGGTCAGGATCCGCGCCATCAGCGCGCCGCGCTCCAGCGCACGGAACGCGTGCTTGACGATGCGATCCTCGAGAGAGTGAAACGTGATGACGGCGAGCCGCGCGCCTTCGCGCAGCCGGCGGACCGCCGCGGTCAGAAAGGCGTCGAGGCGATCCAGCTCGCGGTTGACCCAGATGCGAAACGCCTGGAACGTGCGCGTCGCCGGGTCTATCCGCTGATATCCGCGCCGTGGAATGGCGTGCCGTACGATGGACGCGAGCTGGGCCGTGGTCGTTATCGGCGCCTCGCGGCGCGCGGCCCCAATCGCGCGCGCGATCCGCCGCGAGTAACGCTCCTCGCCGAACTCGAAGATGACGTTTGCCAGCTCCTCTTCGCCGGCCGCCCGAATCAGGTCGGCGGCGGTCGGCCCCTGCGTCTGATCCATGCGCATGTCGAGCGGCTCGTCGCGGCGGAAGCTGAAGCCTCGCCCCTCGGCATCGAGCTGCATCGACGACAGGCCGAGGTCGACGAGCGCCCCGTCCAGGTTCGAAATCCCGTGCGCGTCCAGCACCTGTGCGAGCTCGCGATAATCGGCGTGCACGAACGTGACGCGATCGCCGTACGCCGCGAGCGCCTCGCGCGCGAGCGCGAGCGCTGCGGGATCGCGATCGAGCGCGACGATGCGGGCTGCGCCGCCGTCGAGGAGCGCCCGCGTGTGCCCGCCCAGACCCACCGTGCAGTCCACGAACAGACCGCCGCGCGAGGGTTCGAGCAGGCTCACGACTTCGCGCACCATCACCGGCTCGTGCTGCATGGCCTCAGATACCGAACGCGGCAAGCGCGCGCGCGTCATCGTCCGAGTAAGGCTCGCGCTGCAGCTTCGCGACGAACCGCTCGTGGTTCCAGACGTCGACGTAGTCGTACTGGCCGAACACGTCGACCTCACCCGCCATCCCGGCCGACTCGCGCAGACGCTGATGGATGACCACGCGCCCCTGCGCATCGATCTCCGCCGACTGCCCGAAGTAGTTCACGCGATCGAAGAACTTCAGCCGCGCAGGATGCGCGCTGGGGACCTGGGCCAGCTTCTCTTCCAGGGTGAGCCAGACCGGCAACGGATAGATGCGGACGTACTCCCCCGTGAGGCTCGTCACGAACAGCTCGGTCCCGTGCTTCCCCTCGATGAGAGCACGGAAGGCGTTCGGGATCTTGAGCCGCCCTTTGTCATCGATTTTGGCAGCGTAGTTGCCCCGGAGCACGGTCGTTTACTCCACTTTGCTCCACAAAAATCCACCGCGATAGTAGAGGACCCCTCCCCGGCTGTCAACGCCAAAATGCAGAGCCCTTTAGGCTTACGTATTAGTTTCGCCCCCCGAAGAGACGACGAAGCTGCGCCTCCACGTGCTAGGATGAGCAGTTCTGGCGTGCCGTGGGGCTCGCCAATGTGATCCTCCCTTTCAGGAGACCATCCGTTCTGTGCTGCGTGCGGGCTTGATTGGGTTGCCGTCCACCGGCAAGACTGCCTTGTTCCACCTGCTCACCAGTGCGCACGACGCGCCGCGTGCCGGCGGACGCCAGGAAGCGAATGTCGGCATCGCGCGCGTGCCCGATGAGCGGCTCGACAAGCTGACGGCGCTCTTCAACCCGAAGAAGCACGTCCCGGCGACGGTGGAATTCGCGGACATGGGAGGCGCGGCCGCGAAACCCGGCGCCGCCGCGCTGCTCGACGTTGCCGCTTTTCGCAATGCCGATGCGCTCCTGCATGTCGTGCGCATGTTTCGCGATCCGTCGATTCCGCACGCGCCGGGATCGGTCGACCCCGCGCGCGACGTCCTGATGATGGAGGACGAGCTGATCCTCGCCGACCTCGGCGTGGTCGAGAAACGGCTCGAACGCCTCGAGCGCGATCTGAAGAAGTCCGCGGGCAACGCGGAGCTGCGCAAGGAGCAATCGATCCTGCAGCGGTGCCGCGACGCGCTCGAAGGGGGGCGGCACCTGCGCGCGCTGCCGCTCGATGCGGAGGATGCGAAGCGCCTTCGCGGCTTTCAGTTCCTCTCGTCGAAGCCGCTGCTGCTCGTGCTCAATCTCGACGAAGCGGATCTCCCGAACGCCGACCGTGCGGTCGAACTCGCCGGGCTGCAGGACTTCGTCCACGGCGCGGCCACCCGCGCCGTTCCCATCTGCGCGAAGATCGAGCTGGAGATCGCGCAGCTGGACGCCGCGGACGCGCAGGCATTCATGACGGACCTGGGCCTCCGGGAGTCCGGGCTCGATCGCGTCATTCGCGCCAGCTACGACCTGCTCGGCTACATCTCGTTCTTTACCGTCGGCGACGACGAGTGCCGCGCGTGGTCCATTCCGCGCAACACGCCGGCGCAGATGGCCGCCGGCGAGATTCACACCGACATCCAGCGCGGGTTCATCCGCGCCGAGGTCGTGCGCTACGAGCACCTGCTGCACCGCGGTTCGATTGCCGCATGCCGCGACCACGGGGAGCTTCGCCTCGAGGGCAAGGAGTACATCGTCCTCGACGGCGACGTCATCAACTTCCGCCACGCCACGTGATACGATTCCGCCGTTTCCCGTAATGTCGATTCGGACGGTCGTCGTCTGCGAAGCGCAGGTGCCGTTCGTGCACGGCGGCGCGGAAACACACGTCAGGGAGCTCACACGGGAGCTCGTCGCGCGTGGCTACCGCGCGGAGCTGGTGAGTATTCCGTTCAAGTGGTATCCGAAGGACGAAATCCTGCCGCACGCGGCCGCGTGGCGGCTCATCGATCTGAGCGAGAGCAACGGGCAGCCGATCGATCTGGTCATCGCCTCGAAGTTCCCCACGTACTTCGTGCGTCATCCGAACAAAGTCGCCTGGCTGATCCATCAGTATCGGGCCGCGTACGAGCTGTGCGGCACGCCGTTCAGCGATTTCGGGCACAACGAGTCGGACGTCGGCCTGCGTGACACGCTGATTCGCCTCGACACCGGGATGCTGGGCGAGTGCCGGCGTCTCTTCGCGAACGCACGGAACACCGCGAGCCGCGTCGAGAAATACAACGGGCTTCACGCCGAACCGCTGTATCATCCGCCCCGGCTCGCGCCGCGGCTGGTCAGCGGTCCGTACACGGACTACGTGCTCTCGGTCGGGCGCATCGAATCCGTCAAGCGGGTGGACCTCCTCGTCGCGGCGATGGCGCACGTCGATGCTCCGCTGCGGCTCGTCGTTGCCGGCGACGGCACGCAGCGCGCGAACGTCGAAGCGCTCGCCGCGCGGCTCGGCGTCGCGGATCGGATCGACTTTCTTGGCTCCGTTGCGGACGAAGCGCTCGTGGACCTCTATCGCGAGGCGCTCGTCGTCGCATATCCGCCGTACGACGAGGACTTCGGCTACGTGACGCTGGAAGCGTTTCTCGCGAGGCGCCCGGTGATCACGGCGACGGATTCCGGCGGTCCGAACGAGTTCGTCGTGGACGGCGTCAACGGGTTCGTCTGCGCTCCAGAGCCCGACGCGATTGCTGCGGTGATCAACGACCTGGCCGCGAATCGCCCGAAGGCGAAGGCGCTCGGGGATGCCGGCTACGATCGGGCGGCGCAGGTGACGTGGGACGGCGTGATCGAGAAGCTGGTCTCGTGACGAAGCTGCTGATTCAGATCCCGTGCCTCAACGAGGCGGCGACGCTGCCGGCGACGCTTCGCGATCTGCCTCGGAGCATCCCAGGGATCGACGTCATCGAGGTCCTCGTCATCGACGACGGGTCGCGCGATGGGACGGCGGACATCGCGCGCGCCAACGGCGTCGATCACATCGTGCGGCTGCGCCGGAACAAGGGCCTCGCCGCCGCGTTCCAGGCGGGCATCGACGCCTGCCTCAAAGCCGGCGCGGACCTCATCGTCAACACCGACGCAGACAATCAGTACAGCGGGCGCGATATTCCACGCCTGCTCGAGCCGCTGATCCGAGGCGATGCCGATATCTGCATCGGCGATCGGAACATCGCGGAAGTGCGGCACATGTCGTGGCGCAAGCGGCAGCTGCAGCGGCTCGGAAGCTGGGTCGTGCGCCAGGTCTCCAGCACGACCGTGCCGGACACGACGAGCGGCTTCCGGGCTTATACGCGCGAGGCCGCGCTGCGGATGACGATCGTGTCGGAGTTCTCGTACACGCTCGAGTCGATTATCCAGGCCGGCAAGAAGCGGATGGCGATCGCGCACGTTTCAGTGGAGACGAACCCGCGGACGCGCGAGTCGCGCCTGTTCGACAGCGTGTTCTCGTATGTGAAGCGCTCGGGCGCGACCATCGTGCGCATCTATGCGATGTACGAGCCCTTGAAGGTGTTCACCTACATCGGGATGGCGATCTTCGGCGTCGGGTTCGTGCTCGCGCTGCGGTTCCTGTATTTCTACTTCTTCAGCTCGACGTACGGCACGCGGTTCCTGCAGTCCTTGATTCTGTCCGCCGTGCTGATGATCGTCGGATTCCAGGTGCTCCTGATCGGGCTGCTCGCCGACGTCATCTCGGCCAACCGCAAGCTGCTGGAGGATGTCGTCTATCGCGTGCGCACGCTCGAACTGCCGGAGCGGACCGCGCACCCGGAGGCGCCCGCGCTCACGCCCGATCGCCGCGATCGGTGGGAGCGCTGATTGGCGGATCCGTCCGTGGTCTCGGTTGTCGTTCCCGCCTACAACGAAGCGGACGCGATTGGCAGCCTCGTCGCATCGATCAAGGCGGCGGCGGGATGGCGCGAGGTCATCGTCGTCGACGACGGGTCGAACGACGCCACCGGCACCGCTGCATCGGCCGCCGGCGCGTGCGTCATTCGGCATCCGTACAACAAGGGCAATGGCGCCGCGGTGAAGAGCGGCATCCGCCGCGCGCGCGGCGAGTTCGTGCTGATCGTCGACGGCGATGGCCAACACCCGCCGGAGGACGCCCTGCGGCTGGTGTCACGGCTGGGCGAGTACGATCTCGTGATTGGCGCCCGGGCGGAATCGACCCAGGCGTCAGCGGCGCGGCGCTTTGGCAATGCCGCGCTCAACCGACTCGCGGGCTATCTCACGGGACGCGATATTCCGGACCTGACGTCAGGGTTCCGCGGCGCGCGTCGTGAGTATCTGGAGGAGTTCCTTCACCTGCTGCCGAACGGCTTCTCCTCGCCGACCACAACGACGCTCGCGTTCATCAAGGCGGGCTACAACGTGGCGTTCGAGCCGATCCACGCGCGTCAGCGGACGGGGCACTCCAAGATTCGTCTTGCCAGAGACGGGACGAAGTTCCTGATGATCATCCTGAAGATCGTGACGCTCTTCAGCCCACTGCGGATTTTCCTGCCCCTCAGCCTCGCCGCGTTCGCGCTTGGCGCTGCGTACGCGATCTGGACGATTGCGACGCAGAGCCACATCACGAATTCGTCCGTGCTCCTGATCATGCTCGCCGTGATCGTCTTTCTCGTCGGGCTCGTGTCGGAGCAGATCGCCAGTCTGCGGTTCGAAGGAAGACGGTAGCATCACGCCTCGCGCAGACGGCTAAACATGGTTTCGTCGAACCGGACGGAAGTGCGCCTCATGTACACATGATGGCATGATGTCGATGAGTGGAAGTGCATTCGTATCGAGCCCGGGCGCTGATCTGCGCGGCAGGGCTGCTGCTGCGCCTCGCCTTCGCGCTGTTCTACTGGGTCGATCAGCCGCTCACGCACGACGAGCGCGAGTACCTCGCGCTCGCGCGAAGCATCGGGCGCGGCGATGGATACCAGTATCCGTCAGACGAACCCGCGGCAGGTACCGCGCAGCAGTTCGGCCGCGCGCCCGGGTATCCGGTCTTTCTCGCCGCGCTCGGGATCACGTCGCCGTCTGACACCGTCCCCGCGCGCGTGAAGGTCGCGCAGGCGATCGTCGGCACGATCGGCATCTGGCTGATCGCTGCGATCGCCTCGCGCGCGGCAGGGCCGAAAGCGGGCACGGCTGCTGCGACGATCGCCGCCGTGTATCCGCCGCTCGTCTTCATTCCGGCCTACGCGTTCAGCGAAACCCTGTTCTCGACGGTCGCCCTGTTGACCGCATGGGTGGTCGATCGCGCGCTCGACGATGGGGGTGTGCGTGGGCGTGGGCGGGTGTGGGCGGCCGCGTCCGGCGTGCTCACCGCCATCGCAATCCTGATCCGTCCGACGATGCTGTTCTTCGTCCCGCTTGCGATCGTGTGGCTGCTCCTCAGCGAACGGGGCGGCGCGCGCGTGAGCCGGACGATCGTCTTCGCTGCAGCAATCGTGATCTGCGTGGCGCCGTGGACGATCCGCAACGCGCGCACGTACGGACGCTTCATCCTCGTCGCGTCGGAAGGCGGCGTCACCTTCTGGACGGGCAATCATCCGCTGGCACGCGGCGAAGGAGACCTCGCGGCGAATCCCGCGCTCAAACGCGAGGAGCTGGCGTTCCGCCGGTCGCACTCGGGCCTGACGCCGGAGCAGCTCGAGCCGCTCTATTACCGCGATGCGCTCGAATGGATTGCTTCCGAACCGGTGGCGTGGTTGAAGCTGGAGGTCAGGAAGCTCTTCTACACGATCGTGCCGATCGGGCCCTCGTATCGGCTACACTCGCGGAAGTACGTTGCAGCGTCCGCGGTGTCATACGTGCTGCTGCTGGTACCGGCGATCGCAGGCGCGTGGTGGCTCGTTCAGCGCGGCCGCGCGCCGGCGCCGCTCTGGCTGATGGCAGCGTCGATGATCATCGCCGGCCTGGTGTTCTTTCCGCAGGAGCGGTTTCGGATCCCGGTCATCGATCCCGCGTTGATCGTCTCGGCGGCGGCTCTCGCCGCTGCAGGCAAAGAATTTCGGCATTCAGCATTCGACATTCAGCATTGACAGCACCGAACGTCCTCATCGTTGTTCCAACGTATAACGAACGCGACAACCTCCCCATCCTCGCGGCCGGTGTGCTGAAGCACGACGGCTATCGTCTCCTCGTCGTCGACGACGGGTCGCCGGACGGGACGGGAGCCATTGCCGATCGCCTTGCGACCGAGCATCCCGGCCGCGTCGAGGTGATGCACCGCACCGGTCAGCGCGGCCTCGGACGATCGTACGTCGACGGGTTGAGCCGCGCGCTCGCAGACGAAACGATCGATCTCGTCTGTCAGATGGATGCGGACCTGTCGCACAATCCTGACTATCTGCCCGACCTCGTCGGCGCCGCCGCATCCCACGACGTGGTGATCGGATCGCGGTACCTGAACGGCGTCAGCGTCGTGAACTGGCCGCTGCACCGGATCTTCCTGAGCGCGTTCGCGAACCGCTACATCCGCCTCGTCACGAGCCTTTCCGCCACCGACTGCACGAGCGGCTTCCGGTGCTGGCGACGCGAAGCGCTCGCGCGCCTGCCGATCGCCAGCATGGTCTCGGACGGCTACGCGTTTCTCGTCGAGATGCTGTTCGAAGCCCACAAGCGCGCCCTGCGGATCGGCGAGGTGCCGATCATCTTCGTGGAGCGGCGCCAGGGACAATCCAAGCTCTCGTCCGGCGTGCTGCTCGAATCGCTCATGATGCCCTGGCGGCTCGTCCTTCGCAGCTCCCGCACCTGACGATGCGGCAGGTCGTCGTGATGGTGACCTCGTCGTACCCCCGGTTCCCGGGGGACAGCGTCGGCACGTTCATGGAGCCGATCGCGAAAGGGATCGCGTCGCGCGGACACGAGGTGCACCTCGTCGCACCCTGGCACCCGCGCATCACGCGCGCCGGTGAAGAGGACGGCGTCTTCTTCCATTTCTTCCACTATGCGCCGTTCGCTGCGCTCAACGTGTTCGGCTACGCGGCCGGGATGCGCGCGGACGAGCGCGTCCGCGGCGCCGCGTGGGCGGCGGCGCCGCTGGCGATGGCGGCAGGCTGGTTCAAGACGCTGCGCGTCGCGCAGAAACGGCGAGCAACGCTGATCCACGCGCACTGGGTCGTGCCCGGCGGCGCGATCGCCGCGGCGGCGCGCCCCGGGCTGCCGCTCGTCGTCAGCCTCCACGGGTCCGACGTCTTCGTCGCAGAGCGCGTCGCGCCTGCGCGCGCGGCCGCCGGACGTGTGTTTCGCCGTGCGGGCGCCGTCACGGCCTGCAGCGCCGATCTGGCATCGCGCGCTATCGCGCTGGGAGCCCCGCGCGATCGCATCGACGTGGTGCCCTACGGAGTGGATTCATCGCGATTCCACGCGGACCCCGGCGTCCGTGCGCTCCGCCGCGCGCACCTCCGGCTGCCGCCCGAGGCGCCGCTGATCGTCGCGGCCGGCCGGCTCGTGAGGAAAAAGGGATTCGAGTACTTGATCGACGCGACCGCGCTGCTGACGAGACCTCCGGCGCCCGCTGTGGCCATTGCGGGTGAAGGCGACCTTGAACGAGAGCTCCAGGCGCGTGCGCGCGACCGCGGCATCGCCGGCCGCGTGCACTTCCTCGGCACCGTGCCACAAGGGGACGTGGCTTCGTGGTTTGCCGCGGCGGACGTCGTCGCGCTGCCGTCGATTCGCGACGACCGCGGAAACGTCGACGGGCTGCCCAACACGGTGCTCGAAGCGCTGGCGTCTGCAACCCCGCTCGTGACGACGAGCGCGGGCGGGATCGGAGCGGTCGCCGAGCACGGCAGGACGGCGCTCGTCGTACCCGAACGCGATCCACGGGCGCTGGCGTCCGCCATCGCCTCGCTGCTCGCCGACCCCGCGCGCGGCGAGCAGATGGGAAAGACGGCACGGGAGATGACGCTGGCACGGTTCGGCTGGCCAGCCGCCGCGGCGCGATTCGAAGCGGCGTACGACCGCGCGCTTGCCTTCAAGTCACTGGACCGATAAGATTTGGCGCTTATCCATGCCAGACGGGGACGCGAAGGAAGGGCCGCGGTCGGACGGGCGCCGGACGGCCGGCCTCAGTATCTTCTTCCCCGCCTACAACGACAGCGGAACTATCGCGAGCCTCGTGATTACGGCGCTTCGGACAGCGCGCCGCCTGACGCCTGACTACGAAGTCATCGTCGTCAACGATGGAAGCCCGGACGGCACGCAGGGCATTCTCGACGAGCTGGCCCTGGTGTACCCCGAGGTGCGAATCGTCACGCACGACAAGAATCGCGGGTACGGCGGCGCGCTCCGCAGCGGGTTCCACGCCTCCTCGCGCGAGCTGATCTTCTATACGGATGGCGACGCCCAGTACGATCCCGCGGAAGTCGAGACGCTGTGGCGGCGGATGAGCGACGACGTCGATCTCGTGAACGGCTACAAGATCAGCCGCTCCGATCCCCTTCACCGCATCGTCATCGGCCGCGTCTATCACCACATCGTGACGCTGCTCTTCGGCCTGAAGGTGCGTGACGTCGACTGCGACTTCCGCCTCATGCGGCGTTCCATTTTCGAGCGCGTGCGCCTCGAGAAGAACAGCGGCGTGATCTGCCTCGAGATGATGAAGAAGATTCAGGATGCCGGCTTCCGCATCGCGGAGGTGCCCGTGCACCATTACCACCGCGCGTACGGCAAGTCGCAGTTCTTCAACTTTCCGAGGCTCTGGCGCACGGCCATCGACGTGATGAAGCTGTGGATGGCGCTCGTGATCCGGCACGAGCACATGGTCGAGGGGCTCGAGACGCCGGGCCTGAAGACCCGAGCTACAGAGGACCGCCGGTGATCCCGTTCCTCGACCTGAAGCCTGGCCCTGATGCCGCGGACCTCCGCGCGGCCGTCGAACGGGTGATCGCGAGCGGCTGGTTCGTGCTCGGACCGGAGCTGGAGTCGTTCGAACGCGAGTTCGCGGAGGTGTGCGGCGCGAGGCACTCCGTTGGGGTTGGAACGGGGACGGACGCCCTCGCGCTTGCGCTGCGCGCGCTCGGGATCGGAGCCGGCGACGACGTGATCACGACGCCGTTGTCGGCCGCCTACACCGCGCTCGCGATCATGATGACCGGCGCGCGGCCCGTGTTCGCCGACGTCGACCCGCAGCGGCTTACGCTGGATCCACGAGCAGCGGATGCGCTCGTCACCAGCCGGACGAAAGCGCTCATGCCGGTACATTTGTACGGGCAGCCCGCGGACATGCCGGCGATCGTGTCCGTCGCGCGCCGCCATGGACTCGCGATTATCGAGGACTGTTGCCAGGCGCATCTCGCGACGTGCGAGGGACGGCCTGTCGGCTCGTTCGGCGAGGCGGCGGCGTTCAGCTTCTACCCGACGAAGAATCTCGGCGCGCTTGGCGACGGCGGCGCGGTGACGACGAAGAGCGCGGACATCGCCGCGCGCGTGAGGCGGCTTCGAAGCGGCGGCCAGACCGATCGCTATCATCACGCCGAGTTCGGCGTGAACTCGAGGCTCGATGAGATGCAGGCAGCGGTCCTGCGCGCGCGACTCTCGTGGCTGCCGCGCTGGACCGAGCAGCGTCGCGTCCTCGCGCGCCTGTACCGCGAACGGCTCGGGACGGCACTGCTGCAAGTGCCTCCCGAATGCGACGCCGGCCACGTCTATCATTTGTTTCCGGTGATGAGCGCTGAACGGGCGGCGCTGCAGGAGCATTTGCGGTTGCGCGGCGTCGAAACGTTGATCCATTACGCCGTTCCAATCCCCAGGCAGCGTGCGATGGCGGACCAGCAGCCTGCGGATTGTCCCGTCGCGAATCGCGTCTGCGCCCAGGTGTTCTCGCTGCCGCTCTACCCGGCGCTGGCCCCTGCCGCGGTAGATGGAGTCGCGGCCGCGCTGCAGGCGTTTCACGCGCCCGTCTGATGCGAGGCCGCATCGGCCGCGCGCTGCTGCTGCTCGCGATCGCAGCCGCGCAATTCGCGGCGTTCGAGATCGCGCTGCGCATCTGGGGACACTCGGAGGCAGCGCCATCGTTCCAGGGGCTGTTCATGCCCGATCCCGTCATCGGGTACCGCCTCCGCCCGAATGCCCGCACGCATTACGTGACGTCCGAGTTTGCGACCGACATCGCGATCAACGCGCAAGGAGTCCGCGACAGCCGCGACATCGGCCCGAAGCCTCCGAACGAACGCCGCATCGTTGTCCTGGGCGACTCGCTGGTCCTGTCCGTGCAGGTCCAGGAGCAGCAGACGTTCTGCCGTCTGCTCGAGGATCGATTGAATCGCGACGGCGGCGAGATCACCTATCGCGTCATCAACGCCGGCGTACAGGGGTATGGCCCCGTGGAGGAACTGCTCTTCTTTCGCGAGGTGGCCAAGGCGTTCGAGCCCGATCTGGTCATCGAAACGATCTTCGTCGGAAACGACGCGGAGGAAGCGGTGACGTCCGCATCGAAGCTGCGTTCGTCGCCGGCGCCCCTCGCACAGGCGGTCACGGACTCGGTGATCGAGAGGCTCCGGCGGATCGTCCGGCGGAGCATGGTGCTGCAAGTGCTCCGTCTGCGCGTCGTCACGGTCACGGATCGACTCGCAAACTGGTGGTCGCCGCCAGAGCCGGTGCTTCAGACCTACGCGGCGACGCCCGCCGCGCGCATCGGTGAAGGGCTGCAGATCGCAAAGGAGTGCGTCCATGACATTGCGCACGACGCTGAGGGCTCGGGGGCGCGGACGGCCGTCCTGCTGATGCCCGCGCGCTTCCAGGTGGACGATGCGGATTATGGACGGTTGAAGGCAACTGTCGAGCAGATGGGAGGGGCGCTCGTTCGCGACGGAGCGTCGACGCGATTCAATGCCACGCTCGACGCGCTGCCGCTCCCTCGCATGGACGCCCTCGAGGCGCTTCGTGCGGCACTGCCTGGCCCCGACCTCTTCTTTCAGCAGACGGTGCACCTGACGCCTCGCGGCCATGAGGTCGTCGCGAAAGCCCTCGAAGCGTTTCTCAGGCGACAGAACCTGGTGCCGTCTTCCGGAAGCTGACGTGGTCTTCAACTCGCTTCAGTTCGTCTGGTTCTTCCTCGCCGTCTACGCGCTCTATCGCGTGCTGCGGCACCGCGGCCAGAACTGGCTGCTGCTCGTCGCGAGCTACTACTTCTACGCCGCCTGGGATTACCGGTTCGTCACGCTGCTGGCGGCATCGACGATCGTGGATTTCTCGTGCGGGCTCGCGCTCGACCGCCTTCGGTCTCAGGGCCGGCGACGGCTCATTCTATGCCTGAGCATCGGCTTCAACCTGACGCTGCTCGGCTTCTTCAAGTACTTCAATTTCTTCGCGGACAACCTGCAGTCCCTCATGGCGGCCATCGGCTGGCGCATGGACTTCGTCACGCTTCGCGTGCTGCTGCCGGTCGGCATCTCGTTCTACACGTTCGTCACGATGAGCTACGTCATCGACGTGTATCGCCGCGAGATCGAGCCGACGCGGAACCTGCGGGATTTCGCGGTGTTCGTTGCGTACTTCCCGCACCTGGTGGCGGGTCCGATCCTGCGCGCGAGCAAGCTGCTGCCCCAAATTTCACACGAGCGCCACCCCACAGGGGCACAGATCCGCGAGGGTCTCTGGCTGATCGCGTGGGGCTTCTTCCAGAAGATCTTCGTGGCCGACAACCTCGCGACGCTTGCGTCGCGCGTCTTCGCGCCGGGTGCGCACGAGGCGGGCATCAACGTGCTGCTGGGCACCTACGCGTTCGCGTTTCAGATCTACGGGGACTTCGCCGGCTACAGCAACATCGCGCGCGGCACGTCGAAGCTGATGGGCATCGAGCTGGTCGAGAACTTCCGGTTCCCCTACCTCGTGACGACCCCGCAGGCGTTCTGGCGGAACTGGCACATCAGCCTCTCCACGTGGCTGCGCGACTACTTGTATATTCCGCTCGGCGGGAATCGAGGTTCCGCGTGGGAAACGCGCCGCAACCTCATGATCACGATGGTGCTCGGCGGTCTGTGGCATGGCGCGGCGTGGACGTTCGTGCTCTGGGGGGTGTATCAAGGATTGCTGCTGATTGCGTATCGATCGTTCAACCGCGCCGCATGGTTCCGCGAGGTGCCAGAGGTGGTGGCGTGGGCGGTGATGTTCCATCTGACGTGCGCTGGATGGCTCATCTTCCGCGCGCCATCGTTTCATCAGCTCGGGGCGCTTGCCTCGAGCCTGCTGTTCCATTTCGCGCCGTCGGCAATTGACATTCAGAACATGCTCGTCCCACTGCTGCTCTTCAGCGTGCCGCTTCTCGTCGTGC
>JAICSD010000328.1 GCA_025937075.1 Vicinamibacteria bacterium
CGGCGGGAAATCGTCTCGTCTCCTGCCCTGACGCATTCGCGCCGAGTACGGATGCGTAATGCGGCGGCTCTACTCGTGCCTCAGCGCAGTCAAGGGCTCGACGCGCGCGGCCCGATGCGCGGGCACGTACGCCGCGGAGTATGCCGAACACGCCAGCAGCGCGACCGCGCTGGCAAGCGTGACAGGGTCCGTCGGCTGCAGCTCGAAGAGCATCGACGAGATCCACCGTGACGCCGCCCACGCGGCAGGGACGCCCGCCGCGATGCCAATCACGACGAGGAGACCCGCTCCGCGGAGCACGTGCGCAACGACGTGCGTCCGCTGCGCGCCCAGGGCCATGCGGATTCCAATCTCCCTCGTCCGCCGCGCAACGCTGCAGGCGAGCAGCCCGTACAAGCCGACACACGCCACGATCAGCGCGACGAGGCCGAACGCTGTCGCGAGCGTCGCCATCATCCGCTCCTTCACGATCGTCGCATCGACCTGCGCTGACAGGGGGCGGACCTCGATCGTGTCGTCCGGCAGACGCGCGCGAATCGTCCGTCCGACCGTCGACGCGACCTGGCCGAGCGCACCGGCCGCACGAACTTCGATCGTTGGAAACACCGGAAAATCCGGACTCGTGATCTGCGCAAACGGCACGTACACCGCCGCGGCCGGCGGCGTTTCGCGCAGGCTGCGGGTGCTCGTGTTGCGCGCGAGGCCCACCACTTCCAGCTCGGTGCGCGTGCCTCGCACCTTCGCGTCCAGCCGTTGACCGATGGCGTTTTGCCGGCTGAAATAGCGATCCGCGAATCGCTCGTTGACGATTGCCACCATCGGCGCGCCCGCCGCGTCGTGCTCCGTGAACTCTCGCCCCGCCAGCATCGGGATGTGCATCGTCGCAAAGAACTGCGGGCTTGCGCCAACGAAGACGGCGGTGTCGCGCTCGGGAAGCGGCTGCCCGAGGGGAACCGCGGGTTCGCTCCAGATCGATCCACTCAAGGGCGTGTGTGTCGAGATGCTGGTGGACTCGACGCCAGGGATCTTTCCAACGTCGTCCACAATCTGCTGAACTTGGGACAACGGGTGCGCGTCGAGATCGACGAGCAGCACTCCCTGCGATCGGAAGCCCGGGTCGAAGCGCTCGAGGTTCCGCAGCGTGCGAACGAACAGGCTCGCCCCGACCAGCAGCACGAGCGAGAGGGCGAGCTGCAGGCTCACGAGCCAGGGCAGCAATCGCGAGCGCGACGCGATCGTTCTGGCGTCGTCTTTGAGGACCGGCGATGCCCCGGAGGCCGTGGCGTACGCCGCCGGCGCAACGCCGAACAGCACGGCCGTCGCAATGGCGATTGCCGTCGTGAACCCCAGAATGTGCCAGTTGGGCGCGAGATCGAACACGAGCCGTTCTGTTCCCGTGGAAATCAGGCTGACGAGGAACCGCCCCGAGGCCCAGGCCAGCCCGATACCGAGTGCCGCCCCGATGAGCGACAACAGCAGGCTTTCGGTCAGAAGCTGTCGGACAATCCGCGCTCGGCCGGCGCCAATGGCCAGCCTGACCGCAATCTCTCCCTGCCGCGCCGAGGCGCGCGCCAGCAGGAGACTCGCGACGTTCGCGCACGCGATCGCCAGGACGAGCGCCACCATCGCCATCAGCACCATGAGCGGCTGCGTGTACAGCTTGCGAAGATGCGTCCAGCCCGTGCCGCCTGGTGCCAACCCGAACTGCGCCTCGATCATGCCTTTGCGCTGCGAGGGAGGCCAATGCGGAGCGATGAGCGGATCGGCCATGGCGGGCCAGGCCGCCCGCAGACGCGCCTCCGCCTCCTTCAACGAGACGCCGGGCGCTGGCCTCGCAAGCGCGCGCAGCCAGAAGTTGCCTGATCCGAGCAGCCCGGCCATCTTCGGCTCGAGCTGTGGAAGCGCGGCCGCGGCCATCGTGATCTCCGCGATTGATCCGACGTTTGCGCCCGTGAATCCTGGCGGGCTGACACCGACGATGGTGACGGGAGCGCCGTCGATCAGGAGTGAGCCTCCGACGGCCGAGGGGTTGCGTCCGAACTGGCGCTCCCAGTAGCTCTCGCTGATGACCGCCGCCAGCGGCGCGCCCGGTTCGTCGTCTTCGCGCGCCAGCAGCCGCCCTGCTGCCGGCGTGAGGCCAAGCGTCTCGTAATACGCTCCCGTGACGTACGCGCCGGGTACTCGAACGACGGCTCCGGGAGACCCGACATTGAAGCGAGAGCCGCTGAAGCCAGCCACGCCGGCAAAGATCTCGTGGCGCTCGTTCAGCGCGCGAACGATGACGTACGAGAGACTCTCGGCCCGCCCGCGCAAATCCGGCGACGTGTAGTACACCTGCACCAGCTGCTGCGGATCCCGCACCGGCAGCCACCGCAGCATGAGCGCGTCGATGAGCGTGAAGATTGCGGTGTTCGCGCCGATTCCCAGCGCGAGCGTCACCAAGACGATCGCGGTGGACGCGCGATGCTTCCGGAACATCCGGAAGGCATAGCCAACATCGCGGCCCACGTCGTCGAGGGACGCACCATGGCGCGAGGCCCGCACGCGTTCCTTGGCCTGTTCGATGCCGCCAAGCTCGAGGACGGCGAGCCGGCGCGCCTCGGCGGCCGGAACGCCATCGCGCATCCTTTCTGCGGCCGACATCTCCACGAACGTACGGACGTCGTCGTCCAGATCGCGCTCGGCCTTGTTCCGGTCAACGAGCCATCGCAATACGGACGCAAGCCGATGAAGGAATGTCATGCGCCCTCCAGCACGCTCGTGATCGCGAACGTGATCCGCTCCCAGCGCCGCCGGTGCTGTTCGAGCTGCCGTTTACCCGACGCGGTGAGCGTGTAGTACTTCGCGCGCCGATTGTTCTCGCTCGGCCGCCACTCGGCCTCGAGCTTGCCGTCCTGCTCGAGGCGATACAGAGACGGGAAGAGCGACCCCGGATTGACCTGAAAGTGATCGTGACTGAGCGCCGCCAGCCGCTGCGAGATGCCGAAGCCGTGCATCGGCTCGCGCGAGAGGATGGTGAGAATCATCAGGTCGAGCGTGCCCTGCGGAACGTCGAGCTTGTCCACGATTCTCCTCTGCAGGCGGCCCTGAACGGACCGCCCTACGTGAGGCGGCCCGCGTTCTCCATCGTAGCGCCGGTCACCTTTAGGATGTCAAGAGGAAAGCCGAGGCGGGTCCTTTTCCGGCCTTCACAATTCATTCATCACGAACTGCGAGACTCGTACACGAATCCGGTGTTCGATCAGGAGAACGTCATGCGAAATCGCTTTGCATTCAGGATCATGATCGCCTTGCTGATGGGCCTGGCGCTCGCGATCGTCGGCGGCTATGCATACAACGTCGGCGTGGTCCACGGCATCGCCGAGAGCGGCCGGGTGGCCTCGACGCCTGGGACGGGCGCGCCGATCGTAGGGTTCTGGCCTCGGCCGTGGGGCTTCGGCTGGTTCCCGATCTTTCCGTTGTTTTTCATTTTTGCCTTACTGTTCATCGTCCGCGGGTTCTTCTGGCGCGGCGCATGGGGCTGTGGCTACGGTTACCGGTACGGTCCCTCCGGCGTGCCGCCAGCGTTCGATGAATGGCATCGGCGAGCGCACGAGCAGCAGGCTCAGGGGAATCAGCCCCGCGGATGAAGGAACCGGCGTGTAGCGGACGCGGATCCAAGCCGTGAAGCACATCCTGATAGCGGACGATGAACCTCGAATCGCCGGGATCGTGCGGGACTATCTCGCACGGGCCGGCTATTCGGTGACGGTCGCGGGAAACGGCGTCGATGCGCTGACGATCGCGCGGACGCGACGCCCCGACCTGATCATCCTCGATCTCGGACTGCCTCACATGGACGGCATGGACGTCACGCGCGCGCTGCGCAAGCACTCCCGCATCCCAATCATCATGCTGACCGCGCGGGTCGACGAAAGCGACAAGGTGAGCGGCCTCGAGCTTGGGGCCGACGACTACGTCACGAAGCCGTTCAGCCCGAAGGAGCTGGTCGCGCGTGTCAGGGCCGTCTTTCGCCGGCTCGATGTTCCTCCCGAGCCCGGCGACGTGATCCACGCGGGTAAGGATCTCTCGCTCGACAGACGGCGCATGCAGGTGCTCCTCGGCGATCGCGCGATCGATCTGACGCCGTCGGAGTTCGAGCTGCTCGCCACGCTTGCGCGTCAACCAGAGCGCGTCTTCACGCGAGCTCAGCTCCTCGACGCAATTCGCGGCGTGGAAGCCGAGTCGTTCGAGCGCGCGATCGACGCGCACGTCAAAAACCTCCGGCGCAAGCTCGAGCCGGAGCCGCGCAGTCCGCGCTACGTGCTCACCGTTCACGGCGTTGGCTACAAGCTCGCCGATTGACCATGCGACGACGAGGACCATGCGGCCCGCCCTGGTGGCCCGAACACGAGCTCTGGCCCCCGAGAGGCCCGCTCCATCGCCAGTACGTGGTGCGGGTCCGGTTCTTTCGACGGTTCGCGTGGCTCGTCGGCGCACTGCTGCTCTCGGCGCTGACCGGGTCGGCGGCCCTCGGGTGGCTTGCGGCCGCCAACGCCGGTCTCGTCTCGTCCGCGCGCGGCAGCGTGCCGTTGATCGTGCTTGCCGCGGGATTCATGGGCGCCGTCGCCGCGATCGCCACGCTCGGCCGCACGCTGCGCCGGGTCGGCTCGCCGCTCGCCGCCGTCATGGATGCCGCCAATCGCGTCGCCGCCGGCGACTACTCCGTCCGCGTTGGCGAGTACGGACCGCCGCCGATGGTTGGCCTCGCCCACGCCTTCAACACGATGACGACGCGGCTGCAGGACCACGATCGGCAGCGCCGAGAGCTGATGGCCGACGTCGCGCACGAGCTGCGGACGCCGCTGACGGTGATGCAGGGAAAGGTCGAAGGGCTCATCGACGGCGTGTATCCACTCGATGCCGCCGAGCTCAAGACGGTACTCGAGGAAACGCACGTCCTCTCGCGCCTGGTCGAAGACCTCCGCACGCTGGCGCTCTCGGAGACCGGCGCGCTGCAACTTCAGCGGGAATCTACCGACGTCGTCGCGCTGGCGCGTGAAGCGGTGCGGACGCTCGAACCGGCCGCATCCGGCAGCGGCGTCACGCTTGGAGTGGAAGGCGTGGCCACGGTCACGGCCGAGATCGATCCCGTGCGCATTCGCGAGGTGCTGATCAACCTGCTGTGGAACGCGCTGCGGCACACGCCGGCGGGCGGAGCCGTTACGGTTCGGATCGCAGCCGAACACGGCAACGTATCTGTACGAGTGGAGGACACTGGCGCCGGAATGACGCCCGAAGATCTGTCGCGTGCGTTCGATCGCTTTCACAAGGGAAGTGAATCGCGCGGCTCGGGTCTCGGCCTCA
>JAICSD010000186.1 GCA_025937075.1 Vicinamibacteria bacterium
AAGCAGGCCAGCGACATGGGCGTGACCGGCCCGCTGATGGACCTCCTTCTGGAGCGCGGCGCGGACCTGGATCTGAGAAAGGACGACGCGCTGGACGCGTCGCTGGCGAATCACTCGCCGCGCGCCGCCGAGAAGATGATTGCGCTCGGCGCGAGAGCCGATGTGCTCGCCGCCGCCGCGCTCGGGCGGATGGACCAGCTTCGCGCCTTCTTCGATCGCGACGGCCGCCTGCTGGCACGGCCTCGGCGGCACGGAAAGGAAATGCCTGAGCGCGACGCAATCGGGCTCGCGCTGCTGTACGCCTGCGTCCGTCGGCAGCCCGAGGCAGTCGACTTTCTGCTGGAGCACGACGGCAATTGGAACGTGACAGGCGTCAACAACGGCACGGCGCTCCATCGCGCGGCCTGGGACGGCGATCTCGAGATGGTGAAGCGCCTCGTCGCGAAGGGGGCCGACATCGGCAACCGCGACAATCCGTTCAGCTCGACGCCGCTCTCGTGGGCGCAGCACAACAAGCAGCAGGAGGTCTTCGACTGGCTGCGCGCGCACTGCGCGATCGATCTGCACGACGCGGTCTGCTTCGACCTGCGTGAGCACGTCGAGGCCAGGCTGTACGAGGATCCGGCGTCCGTGAACAGGCAGATCGATCAGTGGGAGATGCCGCTGTGCACGCCGCTGCACTGGGCGGCGTGGCTGAGGATCGAGGATGTGGACGGGCTGCACTCGCACGACGAAACGCGCCGCGAGGAGCTCGTCCGCCTCCTCGTCCAGAAAGGCGCGGACCCGAACATCGTCGCGGGCAACGGACTCACGCCGCTCGACGTGGCCGACGCGTGCGGTGCGACCCGCATCGCCGAGCTCCTGCAGCAGCAGGGAGGAAAACGCACGACGGAATCTGCACAGTAGTGTTCGAGCCGCCGCGACGCCTCAGTACTCATACACGCCGCGGCCCACCTTCCTCCCGAGCCGTCCCGCCTTGACATACTGGACGAGCAGCGGACATGGACGGTACTTCTCTCCCATGCTCCGGTGCAGGTACTCCAGAATGCTGAGGCGCGTGTCGAGACCCACGAGATCGACGAGCTCGAACGGACCCATCGGGTGATTGAGCCCGAGCGTGAGCGCCTTGTCGATGTCGCGCGCCGACGCCACGCCTTCCATCAGCATGTAGAACGCCTCGTTCCCGATACTCGCGTTCACACGAGTCGTGATGAAGCCGGGCGACTCGCGCACCAGGACGGTCTCCTTCCCCATCTGCCGGGCGACGTCTGCCACGGTCTGCAGCGTTTCGGGAGCGCTCTCGAGCCCCTGCACGATCTCGACGAGCGGCATTTTGTGGACGGGGTTGAAGAAGTGCATGCCCGCGACGCGCGACGGATTCGCGATCGAAGCCGCCATCTCGGTGATGCTCAGGGCAGACGTGTTGGAGACGACGATGGCGGTCGAAGGAGCCAGGCGCTCGATCTGCGCAAAGAGGGCGAGCTTGATGTCGATGCGTTCGGGCGCGGCTTCGATGACGAAGTCCGTGGCGAGCGCGGGCTCGAGCGCCGACGCGGTGGTCAGTCGTCGAAGGCTGTCGTCTGCCGCCGCGGCCGGAAGCTTCCCCAGCTCGACACCCTTGCGAAGAATCTGTTCGATGGCGGCTCGCGCGTTCTCGAGCGCTTCGGCCGACACGTCATACAACGTCGTGTCGTAGCCGCTCGTGATTGCCGCGTGCGCGATGCCATGCCCCATCGTGCCCGCGCCGAGGACGCTGATGCAATTGACGCGCGAGAGCAGTGAGGCCACCTACAGGTTCAGATCGACGAAGACCGTCTTCACCTGCGTGTAGTGCTCGATGGCGTGCGCGCTCATCTCGCGGCCGAACCCGCTTGCCTTGTAGCCGCCGAACGGCGCCGCCGTGTCGTAGATGTTGTAGGTGTTTACCCAGACGGTCCCGGCCTGCAGCCGGCGCGCGACGTAGTGCGCCTTCTTGATGTCGCGCGTCCAGACGGCAGCGGCCAGGCCGTACGGCGTGTCGTTCGCGCGTGCGATTGCTTCGTCGAGATCGGCGAAGTCGATGACGGCGAGCACCGGGCCGAAGATCTCCTCGCGGGCGATCGTCATCGAGGGGGTCACCTCGTCGAAGATCGTGGGCTGATAGAAGTAGCCCTTGCCGGTGCCGATGTCGGTGCGCTGCCCTCCAGCGACGAGCGCCGCTCCTTCGCGCCTGCCTGCCTCGACGTACCACTCGACGGTCTCCAGCTGCTTCTTGGACGCGAGCGCCCCGTACCGCGTCTTCGGATCGAGCGGATCGCCCGCCACCATCTTCTTCGCGCGCGTGGCGAGCTTGTCCATGAACTCGCTCTTGATCGATCGATCGACGAGCAGGCGCGATCCGGCGGCGCAGACCTCTCCCTTGCCGTAGAAGATGCCGGTCGTTGCGCCGCGGAGCGCCGCATCGAGATCCGCGTCCGGCAGCACGACGTTCGGCGACTTGCCCCCCAATTCCAGCGTGATCTTCTTCAGCGTCTCTGCCGCCGACCGCATGATGGCCTTGCCGGTGCTCGTATCCCCGGTGAACGCGATCTTGTCGATTCCCGGATGCTCGACGATCGCCTGGCCGACCGTGGAGCCAGGCCCCGTGATGACGTTCAGCACGCCCGGCGGCAGACCCACGTCGGCGGCGATTTCCGCGAGGGCGAGCGCGGTCAGGGGCGTCTGGCTCGCGGGTTTGAGGATGACCGTGTTGCCGCACGCGAGTGCCGGCGCGATCTTCCACGCGGCAAGCAGCAGCGGGAAATTCCAGGGGACGATCGCCGCGACGACCCCGAGCGGCTCGCGAAGCGTGTAGGTGAAGTAGTTCCCTTTGACGGGGATCGTCTCACCCATCACCTTGTCGGCCCACCCGGCGTAGTACTCGAGGCATTCCGCCGCGGCAGGGATCTCGATCTGCCGCGATTCGAAAATCGGCTTTCCGTTGTGCAGCGTTTCGAGGCGCGCGACCTCGTCCGCGCGCTCGAGCAGCCGATCGGCCAGGCGGCTCACGAGGCGTCCACGCTCGCGCGCCGACATCTTGCCCCAGACGCCGCCCAGCGCTGCGCGTGCCGCGGCGACGGCAGCATCGACGTCGCTGGCGTCCGCGGACGCGACCGTCGCAATCACCTCTTCGGTCGCGGGGTTGATCACGTCCATGGTTCGGCCGCCCGACGCGGCGCGCCATTCGTTGTTGATGAAGAGCTTCTTCTGATCGATTGCGGCGGTCGTCACGGGTTTACGCTCTCAACGTGGAAATGCAATTTCTGGTTTCTCCTGATCTCCTGGTCTCCTGTGAGCCATCACGCCTCTGTCCTCACATACTCGAAGTTCGCCGGCATCCGGTTGATCCCGCGGATGGGCGGCGCAATGTAGTTCGCGAACCGGCCGGGCTCGTACACCGGCTCGTTCATGATGCTGAGCAGGTACTCGCGATCGGCTGGCGACGGCAGCCACTCGTGCCGCCGCGGCGTCCAGTTCTCATCGCGAACCGGCTGGCCGAACGGATCGAAGTGCAGCGACGAGAACATGCCGATGCCGCGGTTGAACTTGCGATCCGGGAGCCGCAGGCGGTCGGAGATGCCGTGCCGCTCGAGGATCCGGTTCCAGCGCGTGACGCCGGCCTGGCAGTCCCCGACGTACCAATCGCGCAGCACCTCGTTCATGGCGGTCCGCATCGGGACCTGCTTCCGCTCGATCTGCCCCTCCTGCGTGACCTCCAGGTCGTACAGCGCTTCCGTGACGCGGTGATCGTCCCACTTCTCTTCGAACGCGCGCCCCTTCAGCCCGTTCGCGAAGTACGAGGCCGCGTTGGTCGAAATCTCGTTGCCGTGCAGGTCGAGGCTGAGGCTGAACCAGAGATTGATGTACTTCTGGATCGTCGGAAGATCGATGCCGCCAAGTTTCCGTACGTCCTCCGAATAACCCGACTCCTTCATCAACTGACACGTGCGCTCGAGAATGCGCGCGATGCCGGTCTCGCCGACGAACATGTGATGCGCTTCTTCCGTCAGCATGAAGCGCGTCGTGCGCGACAGCGGGTCGAGCGAGCTTTCGGAGAGCGACAGCAGCTGCGACTTGCCGTCGCGGTCCGTGAACATCGTGAACATGAAGAAGTCGAGCCATGTGTCAATCGGCTCGTTGAAGGCGTCGAGGATGCGCGGCTTATCGCGGTTACCGCTCTGGCGCGCGAGCAATTCCTCCGCCTCGTCGCGTCCGTCGCGGCCGAAGTAGGAATGCAGCAGGTACACCATCGCCCAGAGATGGCGCCCCTCTTCGACGTTCACCTGAAAGAGATTGCGGAGATCGTAGAGGCTGGGGCAGCGCTGCCCGAGCCAGCGCTGCTGCTCCACGCTCGCCGGTTCAGTGTCCCCCTGCGTCACGACCAGACGGCGCAGCTGGTTGCGGAACTCGCCGGGCACCTCCTGCCATACCGGCCGTCCTTGGAAATCCCCGAACCCGATCCGCCGATCGTGCACCGGATCCGCGAGGAAGATCCCCCAGCGATACTCCGGCAGCTTCACGTACTCGAAATGCGCCCAGCCTGAAGGATCGACGCTCACTGCGGTCCGCACGTACACCTGGTGATAGTCCTGGAAACCCTGAGGGCCCATGTCCTTCCACCACTGGATGTACGCGGGCTGCCAGTGCTCGAGCGCGCGCTGGAGCCGCTTGTTGCTCGAGAGACCAACGTTGTTGGGGATGCGTTCAGCGGAGATCATGGGCGAATCCCTAATCCCTAATCCCTAATCCCGAATCCCGAATCCCGAATCCCGAATCCCCAATCCCGGATCCCGGATCCCGAACCCCGGACCCGGGATCACGTTCGCTTGAAATCAAATTCAGGGCGCGACTGCGACCCATATGACGTCAGCGACCCTTTGTCCCCCACCGCATTCGGCCGGATGAAGATCCAGTTCTGCCACGCGCTCAGGCGTCCGAAGATCTTCGTCTCCATGGTTTCGGGGCCTGCGAACCGCAGGTTCGCTTCCATTCCCGTCAACGCGTCCGGCGACAGCGCCGCGCGCGCCTCAATGGCCAGCCGCACCTCATCGTCCCAATCCAGGTCGTCGGGCGCGAACGAGACGAGCCCTGCCTCGACCGCCGCCTCCGGATCGAACGGACCTTCGTGGGCCAGCGTTTCCTCGACTCGCGCGGGCGCGCCGAGAAAGCGCGTTTCCAGGCGAGTGAGCCCATTGCTCATCGGCAACAGGCCACCGTTCATCGCGGACAGCGCAATCGTATTGTCCTGTTCCGGATCGTCGAGCATGTACGAACGATCGGCTGCGAGCGCCAGCTCGAAGAGCGTGCCGGCGAAGCAGCTGCCAGGCTCGATCAGCGCGAAGAAGCTCCGCGACGTGAGATCCAGCCGCTTCAGCGTGCGCTTGACGAAGTGAACGACTTCTCTCACCAGCCAGTGATCCTGATGTGCGGTCAGCACGCGATCCATCGCGAGCATCGCGTCCTGCTCCCCGCGTGTCGCGAGGACGATCGTCCCGATGAGCGGCTCGTTGATCCGGAGCTGCAACAGCGCATCGTCCAGCTCGCGAAAGGCGCGCAGCGGCCAGAATCGATCGCCCTGACTCTGAATTTCTGAGACGGACGAAGGTACGTCGCCCGACGGTCCCGTTATCGTCACCGTGGCGACACGCTTGGCGCGGTCGATGCTCAGATCGACGGCGCTGTACGCGACGCGGTCGTCGGTAACTGTCGGTGTCAGCGGAAAGAGCGTGATGCCAGGACCGCTTGCCGGACGGTCCGATTCGGAGGCGAGCTGACGCGCGCGCTCATCGATGCGTTGCCGGAACTGACTCGTCGGATACGCCGCATCGACGAGTCCCCACTCCACAGCACGCTTCCCTTTCACTCCCTCAGCAACCGTCGCGAACACGTCCGCCAGATCGCGCCGGACCTTCCGTTTGTCGACGACGCGCGTGAGGCCTCCGGTGCCCGGCAGCACGCCGAGCAGCGGCGTCTCGGGCAGGCTCACCGCGGAGTTGCCGTCGTCGACGAGCAGGATCTCGTCGCAGGCGAGCGCAAGCTCGTACCCGCCGCCCGCGCAGATGCCGTTGATGGCCGCAAGGAACTTGATGCCGGAATGGGCGCTCGCATCCTCGATTGCCAGCCGCGTCTCGTTCGTGAACTTGCAGAAGTTCACCTTCCACGCGTGCGTCGCGCCGCGCAGCATGAAGATGTTCGCGCCCGCACAGAAGACGCGCTCCTTGAGACTGGTGACGACGACCGCGTGAACTTCTGGATGCTCGAACCGTATCCGCTGAACGGCGTCGGCCAACTCGATATCAACGCCCAGGTCGTACGAGTTCAGCTTCAGGCGGTAGTCAGGCGAGAGGCCGCGGTCTTCCTGGACATCCATCGACAGCCTCGCGACAGGACCGTCGAACGCGAGCTTCCAGTGCTGGTACTTGTCGGGGGAGGTCTCGAAGTCTACCTGGATGGTGCCGGGCGCCGCTGCGCTCTCCATAAGACAGAGCGTATCACCTCGGAGCGCGCCTCAGCCCATTCCCTCGAGGTCGGCAAGATCGCGAACCCGTCCGGTCGCGCGCTTGTTCCGAATGAACGCATCGCGGCCAATGAAGGTGACCTCAATCGGTCCGAACGCGTGGCGCACACGTTCGCGCCAGGCCTCTTCGAATGTCAGCCCGGTGAGGTCCGTCAGGATGTCGATCCGTACGGGCGCGATGCCGAGTTGGTAGACGATACCCGGCTGAGCGAGATCAGCCTCGGAAATATCTTTCAGAGGCGCGCCGAACGCCGCAAGGGCCTGAACGATGCGAGCGGCGTTCTCGGGCGTGGGATCCACCCACACGTCGAGATCCCCGGTGGCTCTCGGCCGTCCGTGGATGGCTAGAGCATAGGCCCCCACAATCAGAAAGCGAACATCAGCGGCGACGAACGCCTGCAACAGTTCGACAAAGTCCTGATTCATCTGTGTATTCGCCGCGAAGACGCCAGAGATCCAGGGTCAGGCGCCAGACCTGCAGCAGGCGTTCGGAGGGAGGGATCGCGCGCCAGTATTCCAGTTCGTGCCCATCTGCTTCGGCAGCGGAGGCGAAGCGCCTGACGGTTACGATCCGAGTGCGTTCCATCTACTCCTCGCGCAACGCGACCAGCGGATCGACGCGTAGGGCGCGCCTTGCGGGCAGATAACAGGCGACCAGTGCGACGAGGATCAGCACCATGGGAGCACCAGCGAGACTCACCGGATCGAGGGGCCTGACGCCGAACAGCAGCGACCGCATCGCACGCGTCACCATGAGGCTGGCGGCAACCCCGGCGCAGGCACCCACGAGCACGGCCGTCATGCCTTCGCGCACCATCAGGCGCAGGATATCGCCGCTCCGCGCTCCTAGGGCAACGCGAATGCCCACCTCGCGAGTCCGCTGCACGACGAGATAGGCCAGCACTCCGTAGATACCGAGCGCTGACAGCGCGAGCGCGACGGCGGCGAATGATCCGAGCAGCGTCAGATTGAAACGAGGGCGCGCCAGCGCGTTCGACACGATATCGGTCATGGGACGGATGTGCTGCACCAGCAAGCGAGGATCGTACGCGTGAATACGCGCCCGAATAGGCCCGGTGACCATGTTCAACGGCAGGGTCGTCCTGACAAGGAGCGAGGGCACGAATACGTCCGGGTGTTGTTCGTGCGGAATGTACGCCGCCGGATGGCCCGACTCCGCCACGGACCGTGCATGAACGTCCGCGACGACGCCCACGATCGTTCGGACCGCGCCGAACTCTCGATCGTCGTTGAACACGATCGTGCGCCCTACGGGATCCTGGCCTGGAAGATACGCCACCGCGAACGCGTTGTTGACGATCACGCTGCCAGGTTGCGGCGGCGCCGTGCCAGTCAACTGCTCGTCCGTGAATCGATCGGAGGCATCGAAGTTTCGGCCGCGCACGAACGAGACGCCCATCGCCCTGAAATAGCCGGGCGTCACGATGCTGAGATCGGAGGTCCATCGATCGCGCGGATCCGCAGGCGGGGTGAGACCGTGCGCACCCGGAGCATCCGCGCGCCAGACGGTCCCGGCGAAGGCATCGCCAGTCAGCGGCACGTCGGAAATGAGACCGACGGAATCCACCCCATTGACCCCGGCGACGGCGGCAAGGAGACCGTCCACCGCGCGCTGAATGTGCGGCCACGGACTGACGCCGGGCTGTGGGGGAAACAGCGCGCCGACCGGCCATCGTGTCTGCACGTTCAGCACCTGGGC
>JAICSD010000285.1 GCA_025937075.1 Vicinamibacteria bacterium
CCGTGCTCGTAGCGGTGCCGCGCCATGCTCGCGAGCGCCGGCGCGCCGGAAAACCTCGCGAGCGCGCCCGACGCTGCCGCGAGCGTCCCGCCGTCCGCCCGAAGCAGCCGATGGAACTCGAGCTCCCAGAATCCCTGCTCGACGGACGGACGATGACGGTCGAGCGCCTCGCGGCGGTACGCGGCGTTGTCGCCTGCGATTTCTCCGCGAACCGGGCCGTCCGGCATGAACGCCGGAATGAAGCTCGAATAGCGAAGGCAGAAGACCGCGGTATCGACCACGTCCGCCTCCGGCGCCAGCAGGAGCGGTCCTCCGACGCCGTCCGCCTTGCCGAGTCCGTCGAGAAGCGCGCGGGCCCACGACTGACTCACAATCATCTGACCGAGCGTGAACGCCACGGCACCGCCTCGGGCCATGTGCAGCCCGGCAGCCCACAGCGATGGAACCAGCGTCCCGGCGGGATACTGCAGCACGTCGACGTCCGACGAATACGGGCGCGCTGCTGCAAGCGTGTCGTCACGCGACGCGTCCGCGAGGATGATCTGCGCGCGAATGCCGCGGCACGCGTCCTTCAGCGCGGCGAGACACCGTGCAATCGATCGTGAGGCTTCGACGCAGGCGACGACAACGGTAAGATCGCACCTCGAACCCGCGTCCGACGCGGGGCGCGACTGATCCATTCGGCACAGTGTAAACGAGGCTGGAGTAGACGTCGTGATCGGTTCGATCGTCGTAGCGTCCAACCGGAGCGCGGCGCTGCTCGATGCATGCCTTGGCGCGCTCCGCACGATCGCGCAGCAGCGCAGCGTCGACATCATCGTCGCCCGGCCTGCGAACCTGGATCCGCCGTCCGCTGATTTGCGCCAGCGCTATCCGGATGTCACGTTCGTCCAGGCTCGGCGCGCGAGCGCGATTCCCGAACTGAGGGGACTCGGGCTTTCGCACGCGTCGGGCGGTGCGACGGCAGTGATCGAGGATCACTGCCTCGCGACGGAGGGATGGCTCGACGCGTTCGAGCGCGCGCTCCCCGGCGCCGATGTCGTCGGCGGTTCGATGGGCAACGCGCGCGAGCGGCCCGTGGACTGGGCGGCTTACTATTCCGAGTACGGGCTTTTCAGCTGGACGCGTCCGCTGCCAGCCACAGCGTCGACGCCCTTATTGACCGGCGCCAACGTCGTGTACGCCGAGACGGTGCGTCCTCGCGTTGCTGATTGGGCGTCGAAGGGTCTGTGGGAGAATGTCATTCACGCGCGGCTCCATGCCGAGGGCTGTGCCCTGCGGTTCGCTCCCGACGCGCGTCTGCTTCAGAATCAGGAATATGACCTGTTCGCGTTCTGCCGCGATCGATTCCAGCACGGCCGGGCGTACGCGGCCCATCGCACGATTGGCGCGGGGCCGCTTCGATGGGCTGCGGCGGCCGCGGCGCCGTTGTTGACTGCCGTGCTCCTCGCCCGCGTGGCGCGCGCGAGCGCCGCGCTCAACCCGGGTGCGTTCGTCCGTGCGCTGCCGTACACCGCCGTATTCCTCGCATCCTGGTCGATCGGCGAGGCCGCGGGTTATCTCGCACCGGATTCGCGAGGCGGCGCGTGACCGTCAAGAATCAACCGGAACTGACAGTCGTTGTGCCGGCCGTCAACGGCTGGCCGGATCTCGAGCGCTGTCTGAGGGCGCTCGATGGGGAGCGCGCCGACGCCGCGCTGGAAGTGCTCGTCGTCGACCGATGCGGCGAGGCGGTGCGTGAACGCGTCAGGCGCGAGTTTCCCTGGGTCTCGCTCCTCGTTGCTCCGCCGGATGCGGGCATCCCCGAGATGCGCGCGATGGCGTTCGCCGCGGCGCGCGCCGAGTCGGTGGCCGTCATTGAGGACCACGTCCTCGTGCCCCGGGGCTGGGCGCGGCAGCTTCTGACGGCACAATCACGCGGAGAAGAGGTCGTCGGCGGGACCGTCTACAATGCGGCGACGGAGCGCACCGTCGACTGGGCCGCATTCCTGTGCGAGTACAGCCACCTCCTTCCGCCGTTGCCGGATGGACCGGCCGAGGCGCTGACGGGCAACAATACCGTCTACCGGAGGGCGCTGCTCGAACGCTTCCGCGACGCGACGGGTGGAGGCCGCTGGGAAAATCAGCTGCACGATGCGCTGCGTGCAGCAGGCATCACGCTCTACAGCCGGCCGGCGATTACCGCGGCGCACAGAAAGCACTACACGATTCGCGAGTACGCGACGCAGCGCTACCTGTACGCGCGTTCCTACGCGGGAGCACGCGTGCAGGGCGCGCCGGCACAGCAGCGGCTCGCGTACAGCATGGGCGCACTCCTGCTCCCGCCCCTGCTCTTCTACCGGATTGTGTCCCGCGTGTTGTCGAAGGGCGTACATCGAGCCGAGCTCGTGCGGTCGCTGCCCCTCCTGGGGGCGTTCGTCTGCTGCTGGGCAGCCGGCGAGGTCGTTGGATACGCCTTCGGTCCTGGTACGTCGTTGTCGAAGGTTTGCTGATCAAAGGACGAATGCTGTGACACGGGTTGCTGTTATCGGTCTGGGAAACGCCGGATTCACCCTGCACCTTCCCGCACTGGCGGGGATTGCCGGCGTGAGCATCGCGGGTGGCTGCGATCCGGATCCGGCGCGGCGTCAGCGCAGCAAGGATCGTTATGGAATCGCGGTGTTCGAGGAGTTCGACCAACTGGTCGCCGAGGCGCGGCCCGACGTGATCGTGATTGGCACCCCGCCGGACAGCCACGCCAGCTACTGCCTGCGATCGTTTGCCGCCGGCGCACACGTCATCTGCGAGAAGCCATTCGTGTCGAGCGTGGCGGAGGCCGATCAGGTTCTGGCCGCCGCGAGGGCTGCAGGCAAGCGGATCGCGCTCAACCACGAGTTCCGCGAGATGCCGATCTTCCGCGCGCTGCGCGACGAGGTGGCGCGGCTGAGCCCGTCAGGACCGATCTTCACGCAGGTGTGGCAGCTCATGGACCTGCCCCCATGGGCGGAGCCCGGATGGCGCGGCCAGATGCTGCAGCGGACGTTGTACGAAGCCGGCATCCATCTGATCGATTTTCTGCTCGCGCTGTACGGGGAAACGCCGGTGAGCGTTCAGGCGTCCGTCTCCACGTGCGGCGTCCGTGAGGGGGAGACTGACGCGGTCGCGATCGCGACGCTGGAGTTTTCGCGCCGCCGGCTGGCCACGGTGATTCAAAACCGGCTGTGCAAGGGAGAAACGCAGTACTTCGAGGTCAGGGCCGAGACGCCGTCCGCGTCGATCCGTGCCTCATTCGGGGGCCGGGCGCGCCTCAGCGCGGGACTGTTTCGCAGCACGCGTCCGCACGTGCGCTTCGACTTCGGAGCCGCGGGCCTGGCATGGCGCGAGGTGGGAACGACCCGCACGCCGCTGGCGAAGAATCCCAAGGATCCCGGCATGCTCGCGACACGGTACGTGTTCGAGAAGACGCTGGCGGCGTTCACGTCTGGGGGCGCCCCGCCCGCCTCGGGCGAAGACGGCCGTACGGTGCTCGAGGTAATCAGCGCGTGCTACCGATCCGCATCTCTCGGCCGGCGGATTTCGATGGATGGCCAGGAACGCGACGCCATCACCTCGATGCGCATGGGAGCGCTTTAGGAGGGACGGCGGCAGAGCGCGACGATCGTGCGCCCCAGCGGCCATTGGACGCCGCGCCGCACGAGGCGTCCCTCGAAGCGAAGCCATCCGCGCTTCATCCGGTACGCAACGCCGGACTGGCTGCGCGCCTGCGCCAGGATGCCGTGATACGAGTGCTCCTGCTCCCGGGTCCGCGCCTTCAGCTCCCGTGGAATCTCCGACAGTCCAAGCAGCGCGTTCACGCGACTGAGGCGAACGACCTGCAGGCCGGCCTTCGACAGCTTGTCCCGGAGCTCGCGAGGTTCGTACTTATGGAACTGAAACGCCGCGTCGTCCGCCGCGTGCGGGAACGCCTGCGCGTTCGTGCGCACGAACAGGTGGCCGCCCGGCTTCAGCACGCGGACCATCTCCGACAGCGCTTTGATGTCGCCGCCTCCGAACGGCACGTGCTGCAGCACGTCGAGCGTTATCGCCAGATTCACCGATTCGGAACGGACCGGCAGGTCCAGCGCGGAGGCGCGCATGACCGACAGGCCTCGTGCGCGGGCTGCCGAGAGCCCCTCAGGCGCGACATCGAGCCCGATCGTGCGCCATTCCGGGTG
Organism: Vicinamibacteria bacterium; assembly: GCA_025937075.1. Next base: position 4,194 of record JAICSD010000285.1, read on the forward strand.
CAGGGCCGCGAACCAGTCGATTGTCTGCCCGGAGCCGCACCCGACATCGAGCAGCGTTCCTGCCGATGGCAGCGACACGAGATCGAGCAGGAGCAGGGCCACGTCGCGCATCCCCGCGTTCCACCACGAGCCCTGCTCCAGCTCGCGCATCCGCTGGTAGTACTCGGGTGTGAAGATGCGCGGCGGCGCCCCGCTCAATTCCGCTGCTCCGTGCCGGAGGACGGAGACTGTTCGAAAGTGGCCATCAGGCTCGTCACACTCGTTTCGGGCATCGCGATCTCGAAGCCGTCCGATCGCGGCAGGATCGGCGGAACGGATTTCCAATATGCCGATGCCGTCGACTGCTCGCCAGAGATCTCGCCGCTCAGCCGGACGCCATCGACCTTCACCGTCGCCGTCCTCGACGATCCGGCATTGTTGATCAGAACCAGCGTCAGCGTTCCCCTTCTGTCGTCACGAAAGGCCGTCACCTGCAGGAGCGTGTCGCCGGCATCCGCTTCTACGCGAACGGCGCCCCGATGCACCCATCGAGCATAGTGGCCCATCGCGTAACCGATACCCGTAATCGTGACGGAATCCTCCCGGCTGTCGACGAGCACGACGGTGCCCTCATGCGCTTCTGGCCCGACGACCGTGTCGTGGAGAGGTTGCGAGATGTCCCACATGCTGGCCATCGCGAGGTACGCGGCTGCATCGGCGTACGTCAGCTCGTCATGGATGTGGATCGCACGGCCGCGAAAGTCATCGTACGAGCGAGGGTCGACGCCTCCGTTCGAGACTTCCGTCATCCAGAGCGGAAGATTGTGCGCGCGCGCGAGCTCGCGAAGCCGCTGCCGCGCGGCAATGCGGCTCGCATCGGGGTGACCCAGACCGGACGTCCTGAGCAGCCGCCGAATGTTCGCGTACGGGGACTCGTAGGGGTACGGATGGTAACCGATGGCGCCCACGTACGAGCGCGCGTGCGGATCGGCGAGGATGGCCGACGCACTGGTGTAACTCTGCTCCTCCGTTTCTTCCGACGGAACGACGAACCGCACATCGCCGAAGCCTTCCGTCGCGAGTCGATCGCCCGTGCGCTTGACGATATCGACGAGATCCTGCCTCGTCCCATCGCGCAATTCCTCGTTGCCGCTCAGCGGCTCGTTGAACGGCTGGAGCCTCCTGGGCACCGGTCCAACGTGATCGCGCCAATAGATGCACGCGGCCACAATCTGCTCGGCCGCTTCGTCGACGTACACCCTGTAGTCGGTTTTTCGAAGATCGGCGAGCCACGGACTCGCCCATCGCGTATTGACCCGCTGCCCGAGATGGTAGTCGTCGAAGCCCCGTGCGGGCGGCAGATCGAACAGCTTCGTTTTCATCACGTCGACGGCCCGCGTCTGAAATCCCGACCAGTCGATCGCACGCGGATCGTGATTGTCGTTCTGTCCCTCGCCGGCGGGGCTGCGCGATTCGACGAGCATCTGATCGACCATCCCCATCGTGATCCCGACCTGCCGGTACAGCGCGTCGAGCGCACGAAGACGCAGAGACGGCGTGAGCGTGTCACGGCCTTCGCTGACGAGCGTCCGCACGCTGGCGCCGAACCCTTCCATGACCTGCCGCCGCGCGCTCGCGCGCACGAACACCGTGACCGGTCCGGCGGCCGGGGCGCGCACGGGTGGATAGCGCAGATTCCAGACCGTCAACGCGAGCCGGCGGAGCGCCGGCGAGCGTGTGCCGAGCGCCGGAATCGAGACGGCCAGAAGGACCACGATGATCCCGAGCAGCACGAGAGCGCGGGGCTTGCTCATCGACACCTTATTTCTTGGCGCACCACAAGCCGAGAGCGTCGTGCGGC